>JAKFVZ010000656.1 GCA_021732965.1 Reyranella sp. | reverse complement strand
CATGACCGCGCTGATCAGGCCGAGCCCCAGCGCGAACAGCCAGACCGCCAGCGTGGCATAGACCGCCTCGATGTGGCTGTCCGTGCGCGGGCCATAGGAGATCAGCTCGAAGGTGCCGAACGTGACCACGATCACGGTGAAGCCGATCAGCAGCTCGGTGAGCGCCATCGCCAGCACGAGGTCCAGACGGGCGATCACGGGGACCTGCAGGACGCCGATATTGTCCTGAAACAGGTTCTGCGAATGATCGATGACGTGGATGAACAGATAGAAGGGCATCACGCCCGTCGCATAGAAGAAGAACAGGTGCCCGCCGATCGGGGGCATGCCGCCGTTGAACAGGCTGAGCACGATGCCCAGGGTCAGGATATTGATGGCCTGCGGGATGAACAGCGACAGGAAGCCGAAGCGGCCCTGCGCCGTGCGATGGCGGAAGTCGCGCAGCACCAGCGCCGTGAGCACGCGCGCCTGCGTGACGATCTGGTCGCTCAGCGCCGCGAAACGGGACGGCGGCCGCGGCGGCCGGTCGCGCCACGGCGACCGCGGCATGGGCGGGAACAGGCCCGATCCACCGGCATGGGCGACGGGCTCGCGCCCCGAGCGCTTGGCCAGCAGGAACAGCCGCAGGTCGCGCACGCTGGTGCTGGCGGGGGCAAGTTGCGACGCCCGGTCGATCACCTCGACCGCTTCCTCGTCCTCGTTGGCATGGGCCAGCGCATGCGCCAGCTCGACATGGATCTCGGCCTTGTCGGGCGAGGCCGCCAACGCCTGGCGCAGGTAGCGGATGCCCTGTTCGCGCTCACCCA
Organism: Reyranella sp.; assembly: GCA_021732965.1. Taxonomy (GTDB): domain Bacteria; phylum Pseudomonadota; class Alphaproteobacteria; order Reyranellales; family Reyranellaceae; genus Reyranella. The sequence goes on along the minus strand of JAKFVZ010000656.1, from coordinate 8,711 downwards.
GCCGGTTGGACAGTGCGCCGGCCATGTAGAGATATTCGCCGTTCTCCGGATCGATGCGCAGCGCGTCGAGAATCGCGTCGAGCGCCAGCCGGTTCTTGCCCATCGAGGAATAGGACGCCGCCAGTAGGTGGCAGACCGAGGCGTCGTCCGGCTGCTCCTCGCGCAGGCGCAGCAGCAGGGGGATCGCCCGCCCGTGATGGCTGAGCTCGAACAGGATGCGGGCGAGCTTGTCGCGCGGCGCCGCCGCGTCGGGCCACAGCCGCGCTGCCCGCGCCGCGGCGCTGGAGGCGGCATGCAGGTCGCCCGACCGGTAGGCGAGCTCGATCTCCATCAGGAGGCTCTCCTCGGTGGGCGTGCCAGCGTCGTTGACCGAGTGGACCGCCTGCAAGGCCTCCTCGATGCGGTTCGCCTGCACCAGCAGCCGCGCCCTCTGCAACTGGGCAGCCTGGCTCGGGCCGCACAGCGTCGCCCGGGCCTCGGCGGCGGCTAGCGCGCCCTCGACGTCACCCGCCTGGAGGCGCGCCTGGACGAGAAGGTCGTGCGCCGGCTCCAGGCCGGCGTCGTGCAGCACGGCCAGGGCCGCGCTCGTCGCGGCGCCCGTCGCATCGCCGCTCTCGAACAGCAGGACGGCCATGCGGTGATGAAACGGTGCCGAGTCCGGCTCGCGCGCCACCAGCAGCGTCATGGCGCGAACCGACGTCGCGAGGTCGCGGTTCACATAGGCGACCTCGGACGCGACCAGCAGGTCCTCGATGGAAAGTGCGGCGGCGGCCTCGTCGGAGGAGAGGCGCGCGCGCACCTCTCCGATCGGCGTTTCCGCCGAAAGTCGCTCAGCGTCCGCCACGATGGCCCCGGCGCGTGTTGACAAAAACCGGCCCTGCCCTCAGCAGTAGCCCACGCCGCCGCCCTCGTGTTCGAGCCCTTTGCTGGTCATGATCAATTTTCATTGCCGACACTATAAGGGTTCGAAACCCTGCATCTTCAACAAAACCGAGGGCATGGAATGCCCGACCTGCACCCGCGCCGATGAATTTGGCTGCCGCGTGCTGATCGTCAAGCTCGATGCGCTGGGCGACGTGCTGCGGACCGGCAGCCTGGTCCCGATCCTCCACAAGCTGCATCCGCGGCCCTACGTCTGCTGGATCACGCGGCCCGAGGCGGTCGAGATCGTGCGCATGATCGACGGCGTCGACGAGGTGGTGCCGCTCAACGTCGACGGGCTGGCCCGCATCGCCGAGGGCGGCTGGGACCATGTCTATGCACTCTCGAACGACCACAGTACGGCTTCGCTCGCCACCGCGGCGCGGCCCGCGCATCCGGTCGTAGGCTACTCGATGAAAGACGGCCGGCTGCATCCCAGCAATCCCGCCGCCGAGCGCTGGCTGGAGATGGCGGCCTTCGACCGGCTGAAGCGGGCCAACACCGAGAGCTACCAGAAGCTGATGCTCGACATCGTGGGCGTCGCGGGACCGATCGAGCCGCCGCGCCTCACGGTCGAGCGGAAGCATGTCGACCACGCGGCCGGGTGGATCGCGGGCCTGTTCGCTGGCAGCACGCGCCGCCGCATCGCGATCAACGTCGGCTCGGGCGCGCGCTGGCCCAAGAAGATGCTCGAGGCCGACCAGATCGCGGCCTATGCCCGCCTCGCGCACGAGCGGCTCGACGCGGACATTCTCCTGGTGGGCGGCCCGGCCGAGCTCGCGAAGACCGAGGCGATCCTAGCCGCCTGCGGCTCCGACACGCCGGTACGGTCGGCGCTCACGTCGCACTCTGTGCCGGAGTTCGTCGGCGTGCTGAGACAGGTCGATGCGCTGTTGTGCGGCGATACGCTCGCCCTGCACATCGCCACCGCGATCGGTCTGCCGACCGTTTGCCTCGTCGGCCCGACCAGCTCGGCCGAACTGGCCGATTTCGACGGGCTGGTGCTCAAGAGTTCGGTCGACACGCTGGATTGCCTGGGCTGCTACGGCGATTGCCGCAGGGTCGACAACTGCATGTCCCTGTTCGATCTGGAGCGGCTGGTCGAGCTGACGGCCCGCCAGCTCGCCCGACCGCTTTCGCCGCTCCGCGTCAGAGGATGAAGTCGGAGAGCTGCAGCCCGCCCGACGTCGTGGTGATCGCGACCAGCGCGAGATCGGTGTTGGCGTTGAAGACGCCCGGATCGTACTCGACATAGATGTTGTTCGAGGTGCCGGACGTCTGGATCAGGAGATTGTCGGCGGTGATGCCCAGCGCCGACAGGTCGATCTTGTCGACGCCGAGCTGGAAGCCGACGATCGTATCGTAGCCGGTGACCAGGTTGCTATCGAGATAGTCGGCATAGACGAAGGTGTCGGTGCCGGTGCCGGCATAGAGCGAATCGGCACTGCCGCCGCCGTCGATGACGGAAGGATCGTTGCCGGCGATGATGACGTCGCCGCCGGACGAGCCGACCACATTCGGCACGTTCACGATCGAGGCTTCGAGCGTGAAGATGCCGTCGTTGTTGGCGCCGTCGTTGACGTAGGCGTTGTGGCCGTTGAGCAGGTCGACATAGACGCTGCGGCCGACCGCCATCTCGGCGAACGAGATCGTGTTGTTGGCGAAGCCCGTCACGTCCGTCATCTGCGATGCGCCGCCCCACACCTGGTTGACGCCGTCGTCGTCGACATTGCCCAGCAGGAAGGTGTTGAAGGCGCCGCCCCCGTAGAGGGCGTTGCTGCCGCCGTCGCCGTTCAGCACCGTGACGGCGCCGGCGTCGGCCGCCGCCTGCGCGGTGCTGGCGTAGATCAGGTCGTCGCCGTCGAGCCCGTCGAGGCGGCCGCTGGTGTTGCCACCGACCAGCAGGTCGTCGAATGCCGAGCCCATCGCATTGTGGATGCCGCCCGTGAAGTAATCGACGGCGATCGGCGTCACGGTGGACGGTCCGTTCCAGTAGCTTGCGCCGACGTCGCCGCGCTGGCCGATCTGCGCCGGCAGGTCGACATAGACGCCGCCGATCGCGTCATAGTAGCTCACGCCGCCGCTTCTCAGGACCGGATTGGCCGAGAGCCAGACGGTGATGTGCTGGCTGGAAAACGCATCGACGGTATCGGCGGCCGACACCGTTACCTGATAGCCCGGCGTCGCACCCGCCGACGGCAGATCGCTGAGGTCGGGGGCGACGATGAAGCTCAACTGGTTGCCGCCGACCATCTGGAACAGCGCCGCATCCTCGCCGCCGGTGATGGCGTAGGAAATCGTCTGGCCGGGATCGGCGTCGACGGCGGTGACGGTCGTCACCAGCGTCTGGCTGGTCACCATGGTGATGCTGGCGGTCGGTCCGCCGCCGTTCGAGGTTATGTCCGGCGGTGTGCCCGGTGGCGTCGGCCCCGGCTCGTTGCCGACGATGAAGTTGGCCGCGCCACTTTCGTCGTCGATCTGCTGGCCGGTGTTGGGCAGCGGCGCGCCGATCGCGTTCTCGCCGATGACATTGTCGACGATCTGCGTGCCCGTGACGCCTGCCGTGATCGTGACACCGTTGCCGGTGTTGCCGCTGATGTAGTTGGCGCGCGGTTCGTCGGGGCTCGCCGCGACACCGCCGATCAGGTTGCCGGTGCCGGTGCTGGACACCAGGATACCGCCCTGGCCGTTGCCGAAGCCGGTGGTGATGGTCGAACTGGTGCCAACCGCACTGTTGAACACCTGGTTGTTGTAGGCGCCGCCGGTGATCTCGATGCCGTAGGCGCCGTTGTTCGAGAAGGTGTTCTGCGGAATGACCGATCCGTTGTAGCCGCCGATGATGTTGTCGTGGGCGGTGCCGCTGATCACGACGCCGCTGCCGCCATTGGCCATGCTCGGGATGCCGATGCCGGTATTGACCGTCGTGCTGGTGCCCTCGGTGTCGAGACCCACGATGTTGGGATCGACCGTGACGCCCCAGGCATCGCCGGTGATCTCGATGCCGTTGTTGGTGTTGCCGGAGAAGACGTTGGTCCGGATCAGGATGTTGCCGCCCGTCGAATCGATCAGGATGCCGTTGTTGCCGTTGGGCGCGGAGCCCTGGAAGGCGAGCAGGCCGCCGAACGTGTTGAAGGTCGTGAAGCCGCTGGCGGTGTCGGTGACGTAGATGCCGTTCTGGCCGTTGCCGGCCGAGACGTTGCCGAGCGGGATGACGCCGCCCACCGTGGTGTCGCGTGAATCGCCGTCGACCAGGATGCCGTTCAGCGCATTGCCGACCGTGGTCGCGTTGTCGGCGCCGATGCCGAAGAAGTTGGCCTGGATGGTGGCGTTGTCGGAGTTCGTGATGTGGACGCCGTTGCCGCCGTTGCCACTCAGTACGTTGTAGTAGACGAAGGGCTCGGTATAAAAGTCGCAGCCCAGCAGGGAGTTGTTGTCGGCATTGAGGATCTGCACGCCGTCGGCCCCGTTGCCGATGGCGGCGGTACCGTCGGCGTCGGTGCCGATGAAGTTGCCGCTGAGCACGTTGTTCTCGGAACCGTTCTGGATCAGCACGCCGTTCTGGCCGTTGCCCGAGATGAGGTTGCCGAGCGGCGGCGTCACCAGGACCGGCGGGACGATGGTGCCCTTGTTGCCGGTCGGATCGTTGGCCTGGCCGGTCGACGAATCGACGTAGACCGTGCCGCCGATCATGTTGTCGTGCGCGCCGTTGGTGATCAGGATGCCGTTCTGGCCATTGGCCACGGCCGTGGTGCCGTCGGCATCCGTGCCGATGCGGTTGCCGACCACCGTGTTGCCCGACGATCCCCAGAAGGCGATGCCGTTGCCGCCATTGCCGGAGATGACGTTGGTGACAGTGTCGGGATGGCTTTCGGGGTTGAGGCCGATCAGGTTGCCCGACGAGGTCGAGTTGACGTGGATGCCGTCCAGAGCATTGCCGAAGGCGCTGCCGTCGGCATGGATGCCGATGTAGTTGGCGTTCAGCGTGATGCCGGAGCTGTTGAGCGTGATGCCGTTGCTGCCGGAATTGCCCAGCGCGAGGCCGAATACGGCCGAACCGCTCGATCCGCCCGAGAAGGTGAGGCCGGCATTGCCGCCGAAGTTGATCTCGACGGTCGGTACGCCCAGCGCCGCAAAGCCGGGCGCGGTCATGCCGTCGAGCGTGACCGGCTTCAGGATGGTGGGCAGGGAATTCGCCAGAACGATCTCGCCCGCGACGGTGAAGACGATCGAGTTGCTGGCCGCGTTGCTGGAGTTGAGCGCGGTGATCGCAGCCCTGAGGGAGCCCGGGCCTGCATCATCCAGAGTGGAGACAATGAAAGTGGTCATGCCGGATTCTCCGTTCGGTTGAGTTCATTGGTAAAGCGTGTGCGAAACGCACTTCCATAGCACATCTCGCGGGTTGCCTGATGTGTCATGCGTTGCAGTAGAAGCGATTCGGCGATGCGAGTGCATCGATCACGGCATCACGGAAGCGAGCCGATGACCCCGTCGAGCAGATAGTCGGTGCGCTGGAGGGCTTCAGCCGTGCCGCCGAGCGTGCTGCCCGCCGCGAGGACACGCCGGCCCTTGTTGTCGTCGAGCGGTCCGATGAAGATCGGCTGGCCCTCTTTCATCGCGGCGATGGCCCGCGTGGCCGCTGCGATCGCCTCCGGGTTGGCGCCGGCACCGAACGGACTCGATCGCACATAATCCTTGTCGTAGCCGCCGGTCACGAAGTCGGGCAGGGCGCCGCCGCCGCGGCAGGTCTCCACGAAGCCGCGGAACATCGCGGTCCAGTGATAGTCGGCGCCGGTGATGTAGCCGCGGGGCGCGAGCGGCGCCTGATCGAAAGCGTGACCGCAACTGCGCACGCCACGACTTTCGGCCGTCGCGATGACGGGCGCGGGTGCATCGAGATGGCAGGTGACGACGTCGCAGCCCGCGTCGACCAGCGCATTGGTCGCCGCGGCGTCGCGTGTCGCATCTTCCCAGCCACCGGTGAAGGTGACGTAAACCCTCGCCTGCGGATTGGTGCGGCGCGCGCCCAGCAGGAAGGCGTTCACGTTCAGCAGCACGGCGCCGAGCGGCAGGCCGGCCACGAAGCCCAGCCGGTTGGTGCGCGTGCAGAGCCCGGCCGCGACGCCGTTCACATAGTGGCCCTCGTGGATCAGCGCATTCTGGCTGCCGAGTCGCCCCGGCCTCTCCGGCAACGGCAGCAGCGAGGCCTGGCGGAAGGCGATGGCGGGATACCGTCGCGCCGCCGTGCGCAGGAACGGGTCGTTGTCGAAAGAGGTGGAGAACACGATGTCCGCGCCGGCGCCGATCAGCCCATCCAGCGCGCGCGCGTAGGCCCGCGTTTCGGCATCGTCCCGCCCGCTTCCATAGTCCGTGCTCTCGGGCAGGTAGGGTGCCTCGACCAGCCGCACGCCCGGCAGCCGCGCGAGTTCGGTGGCGGCGACGGCATGCGACTGGTTCCAGCCCCAGTCGAGGCGCGGGCCGATATAGACGGATCCGACGGTGAACCCGGCCGCGCGCGCCGCCGGGCCGGGGGCGAGGGGGGAGGCCAGCGCCGCCGCGGCGAGGAGCGTCCGCCGTTTCATCGCCCTAGAGCGGCCGGCAGTTCAGCGCGACGGTGCGCATCGAGCGCCCGGCCTTGCCGTCGCACCCGAGCCGCTTGCCGTGCGCGTAGACGGGCGGATCGAGGAAATAGTCGAAGTCGTCGGTGTCCTGCGCGTTGACGATCCGGTAGAGCTTGTAGGGACCGTTGTCGCAGATGATCTGCTGCGAATCGACGAACAGCGTCGCCGGGCCGATCAGCACATGCTCGATGTTGGGATTGGCCGCGCAGAACTTCTTCTGAAGTTCGGCATGGCTGCTCCCTTCGATGATCGGAACCGGCTGCGCTGCCGCCGCTCCCGCCAGCACGCCGACCACGCCGGTGATTGACCAGACTGAAAGGTTCACAACGCTCCCCCGAGGCCGCCCGGCCGTCATTGTGGCGGACGGAGCGGCGGAGGACCAGCCCGCGGGCGTTACGCCGCGTCGCGGTGGGGCATGGCGCCCAGATAGTTCTTCTTGCCGACCGGCACGCCATTGTGGCGCAGGATCGCGTAGGCGGTCGTGACGTGGAAATAGAAGTTCGGGATGACGTGCTGGACAAGGAACTCCTCGCCCGACAGCGACTTGCCGTTCCAGCGCGGCTGGGTGATCCGCCGCTCGGCCGCCCCGGCGAACGACTGGGCGGTGAAGCCCTGCAGGTAGGCGACGGTGCTTTCGATGCGCGCCTTGATCTCGGCCAGCGTCACCTCGGTGTCGGCGTGGACCGGCGCATCCTTCTCGGTGCCGGCCAGACGAGCGGCGCCGAGCTTGGCGGTGTCGCAGGCGATCCGGATCTGCTGGATCAGGTCGAACTGATCGGGCGCCAGGCGCGCATGCAGCAGCACGGCGACATCGAACTTTCTCTCGCCGGCATACTTTTCGGCATCGTTCAGGATTTCGGTGAGATTGCCCAGCATCTTGCTGAACTGGCGAACGACGAGCGTCTGGATCATGCGAACCTCGGAGAGGGAAACGGAAGGGAGCGCAGGCCCCTACGCGATTCCACCGGCCGCCGCCAGAGCGTACGTCGCTACGCCTGCTTCGCCTTCAGCATCTCGACATGCTCGGTGAGATGGCGATGGAAGTGGCCGATCGCCTGCTCGTAATGGCCGAAGGTGAAGTGGGTGTTGGCGCCGGAGGCCAGGCCGAGCTGGATCTCGCGGGCGGCGTGGCGGTCTTCCAGGAGGCCGCTCTCCTGCACGAAGTTGGCGTCCTTGCGGGCCTGCTCGATGTCGAGCGGCTTGCCGTTCTTGATGCGCGGCGCGAGCTGGTAGACGACCCAGTGCGTCTCCGACGGCGACACCGGCTCCAGGATGATCAGGATCGCGTGGCTCGACAGCACGCTGACATGGGTGTTGGGGAAGAGCTGGTGCACGTCGGTGATGCGTCCCTGGGTGCTCCATTCCTCGCGCGGGAGACTGCGCAGCTTCTCGATGCGGCGGAACGGGAAGACGATGCGCGAATTGCGGCCGTGCAGCTCGACCACGTTCAGGTTGTCGTAGCCGTAGGGAAAGAACGACTGATTGTGCAGCGCCTTGATGTGGTAGCCCTCCATCGAGGTCTCGCCCAGCACCTTCCAGTTCGCCCTGTCGTCGAACTCGATCTTGTTGAACAGCACGTAGTCGTCGGTGAGCACCTCCGGGAGGTCGCCCAAGGCGCCGTCCGACAAGGGTTCGTCCTGCGTCACGAAGACGATGCCGTTGCGCTCCTGCACCGCGGCCACGGGCACCAGCCCGTGCGTTACCTTGTCGAGTCCGGGGAAGCCGTCCTCGCCCGGGATGTGGCGCAACGAGCCGTCCAGTCCGTATGTCCAGGCGTGATAGGGGCACGCGAAGGCGCGCTTGCAGCCCTCGCCCTCCTCGAGCTTCATGCCGCGATGACGGCAGGCGTTGCGGAAGCCGCGCACCACCCCGTCGGTGCCGCGCACCACAAGCAACGGAGTGCCCACCGTCGTGCGCGCAATGTAGGAGCCCGGCTCCGGCAGCGCCGCCGAGGGACAGAAGGCCATCGGCACGCGCCGCAGCACCTGCAGCTCGGCCGCGAAGCGCTCGGCCGAATGATAGTTCTCGACCGGCTCGCGCCAGACTACCGTGCCCTTGTCGGTCGTCTTGCCGTCGATGTGCGCGAGGATGCGATCGATCAGGTCGGTCTCGTTCAACAGCGCGGCCATTCTTCTTCCTTCGGCAGTCGGGCGGCGCCGATACTAGCCCGCA
>JAKFVZ010000087.1 GCA_021732965.1 Reyranella sp. | reverse complement strand
GCCTACCTGCTGGCGCGCCGCTTCGTATTCGATGCCTCGGGCCGCTCGGTCGCCTCGGAGGTGCGCCGCTTCGTGCTGGTCAACCTCGTGGCGCTGGGCTTCGTCTGGGTGATCAGCGTCGGCCTCGCCCGGGTCGTGTTCCCCGCCATCGGCATGACCTGGCATGCCGACGACATCGCCCACCTGATCGGCGTGCTGGCGCCCGCGGTGACCAGCTATGTCGGCCACCGCTTCTATACCTTCGCCCGGAAGTAGCCGAAGCGATCCCTAGAGTCTTTCCGATGCAGATAGATCAAACACCCGCCTCATCCTGAGAGGCCGACTGGAAATGAACTGAATCGCTTCAAGCACTTGCCTCATCCTGAGAGTCTGACCGGAAATGAATTGAATTGATTCAAATACTTACCTCATCCTGAGGAGCGGCTGCAGGCCGCGTCTCGAAGGATGGGCAAAGGTCGAGCTGGCTGAAACCATGGACAACGAAGACGGAGCGCACGTCTACATGCTTCGCTGTTCAGACGGCAGCTACTATGTAGGCTCGGCGCGTCGAGGCCTGGACCGGCGTCTTTCAGAGCATAATGACGGCACTTACGGGGGCTATACCGCCAAACGTCTTCCCGTGATCATCGTTTGGTCTGAGCATTTTCTGAACATCACCGATGCAATCGCGGTCGAAAGGCAGATCAAGGGCTGGTCGCGCGTCAAGAAGGAAGCCCTGATCAGAGGAGATTTCGGGGCGCTTCGGGCGCACGCAAATGAGGTGGCAAATAACCAGGGCCGTTGCCCATCCTTCGAGACGCGGCCTGCAGCCGCTCCTCAGGATGAGGTAAGTCCTTGAATCGACTCAATTCATTTCCGGTCAGCCTCTGAGGAGTGCCGCGAAGCGGCGCGTCTCGAAGGATGGGCAACAAACGCGGTGCTCGTGCCCATGCTTCGAGACGGCTGCTCCGCAGCCTCCTCAGCATGAGGTTGGTCGTGTGATTCCGGGCTGCTCGGAAAGACTCTAAGTGTAGAGGACGATGGCGCAGACGCCGACCCAAGCCACGACCGTGGCCAGCAGCGGCAGGTCCGACAGCAGCGCATCGGTCGGCGATTCGCCGGCACCCAGCCGCTCGACCACGTACCAGTAGCGGAACAGGCCGAAGATCACCAAGGGGATGGTCGCGATCAGCTTCTGGTTCGCCGACATGACGAACAGGCTGTAGAAGACCAGCGCGCCGGTCGCCGACATCTCGGCATAGCGCTCGATCAGGGCCGGCGAATACTTGTCCAGCACCTCGCGCCCGTCCGAGCCGCTGCCCAGCAGTTCCTGCCGCCGCTTCACCGAGGCCAGGTAGAGGGCAAGGCAGAGCGTCGTGATCAGCATCCAGCCGGAGAGCGGCAGGTCGAGCGCGACGGCGCCGGCGCAGATGCGCAGCACGAAGCCGATGGCGATGCTGAAGATGTCGAGCACGGGCTGCTGCTTCAGCACGAACGTGTAGGCGATGTTGAGGGCGAGATAGCCCGCGATCACCGCCATGACGTACGGCTGGAAAACAGCGGCCACGGCGAGGCCCGCCAGGATCAGGCCCAACAGCCCGAGCGCGCCCCAGCGCGACACGCGCCCGGCGGCCAGCGGCCGGGAGAAGCGCTTGGTGGGATGGCGCCGGTCGCGCTCGATGTCGTGCAGGTCGTTTACGATGTAGCAGGCCGACGAGGCCGCGCAGAACAGCGCGAAGGCCAGCAGCGAAAGCTTGATGGAGGCCGGATTCGTGAACTCGCGGGCGAAGACCAGGGGGGCGAAGACGAAGACGTTCTTCACCCACTGGCGGGGCCGCACCAGTTGGATCAGCCCCACGATCATGCCGCCCGACGAAGACGAACTCATTGCCCCAAGCCACCCCGCACTGCGGGCATCTATGCGCACTCTGCCGGACTCTGGCAATCCCTCCGGTCCCACCGTCTCTTGCCGGCCCAGCGTGATTGACGTGGCCTTCGCCGGGCGAACGAAGTACCATTGTTGAGAATTATTCGCTTCTTGGGCACAGGACGGATGAGACCTGTTTCCTCCTGGGGACGCCTGAGCGCGGAGCCTCATCAAGTCGTCGACCTGTCCGATATCGCCGCGCTGGCCGACCAGATGCGGGGCATGGGACCCGCGATCCCGCTCGGTATGGGCCGCAGCTACGGCGACGCCTGCCTGAACCCCGGCGGTTCGCTGTTGAGTACGGCACGGCTCGACCGCTTCCATTCCTTCGATCCCGAGACAGGGCGGCTGGTCTGCGAGGCCGGCGTGCAATTGCGCGAAATCCAGCGAGCCATGGTCCCACGCGGCTGGAGCCTGCCGGTGATTCCCGGCACGCAGATCGTGAGCGTGGGCGGCGCCATCGCCAACGACGTGCACGGCAAGAACCATCATCGCGTCGGCTCGTTCGGCCATCATGTCCGGAACCTCAAGCTGGTGCGCACCGACGGCCAGGCCATCGATTGCGGGCCGGGCGTGAACCCCGACCTGTTCGCCGCGACCGTGGGCGGCATCGGCCTCACCGGGTTGATCGCCACGGCCGAGCTGCAGCTTCAGCCGGTCGCGGGACCGTGGCTCGATACCGAGATCCTGCCCTATCGAAGCCTCGACGAGTTCCTGACCCTGGCCGACGATTCGGAGTCGCTCTGGGAGCATACCGTGTCGTGGCTCGACTGCACCGCCGGCCGCCGCACCCGCGGCATCTTCCTGCGGGCCAATCCGGCGGTGGATCAATCGGGCAAGCCCCCGGTGCCGCGCCGTAGTGCCGTGCCGCTGACGCCGCCTTTGTCGCTGTTCAACCGGCTGACGCTGCCGGTGTTCAACGCGCTCTACTACCACCTCAACGCCCATCGCGGCGGGGCAAAGCGCCGGCCGTTCGACACCTTCCTGTTCCCGCTCGACGACGTGCAGGACTGGAACCGGCTCTACGGACCGCGCGGCTTCTACCAGTACCAACTGGTGGTACCGCGCGACGCCGGACCGGCCGCCCTGCGCGACATTCTCGAGATCATCGCGAAGTCGGGCCAGGGCTCCTTCCTCGCGGTCATCAAGACCTTCGGCGAGCGCGCTTCGCCCGGCCTGCTGAGTTTTCCGATGCCCGGCATCACCCTCTCCCTTGACTTCCCCAACCGGGGCGCGCGCACCGAGCGGCTGTTCGTCGAACTCGATGCAGTCGTTCGTGCCGCCGGAGGACGCCTCTACCTCGCCAAGGATGCGCGCATGCCGCGCGACCTGTTCGACGCGGGCTATCCAAAAGCGCCGGAGCTTGCGAGATTCCGCGATCCTGGGATGAGCTCCGGCATGTCCCGCCGTTTGATGGGGCATTGAGTTGGACCAGAAGAAGCGCATCGTCGTGGTCGGCGCGACCTCTTCCATCGCCGAGCATTGCTGCCGGCTGTGGGTGCAGAAGGGTCCGGTCGAACTGATCCTGGTCGCGCGCAACATCGCCTTGGCCGAGCGCATCGCAACCGACCTGCGGGCGCGCGGCGGAGCCGTCGACGTGTCGGTCGAGACGATGGACTTCCTGTCGGCGCCGGCCATCACCGAGGCGGTGGCGCGCTGGACCTCGCAGATGCCGGTCGACATTGCGCTGATCGCCCATGGCGTTCTGTCGCCGCAACTTCCCTGTCAGGACGATATCGGGCAGACCCGCGAGGCCATCGAGGTCAACGGTGTCTCGCCGGTCCTGTTCGCCGAGGCGTTCGCGGGCGCGATGGAGCGCGCCGGCAACGGCACGATCGCCCTGATCGGCTCGGTGGCCGGCGATCGCGGCCGCCGCGCCAACTACGTCTACGGCGCCTCGAAGGCCCTGATGGATCGCTACGCCCAGGGCCTGCAGCACCGCTTTGCCGCCACGTCGGTAAAGGTCGTCCTGATCAAGCCCGGCCCCACCGACACGCCGATGACGGCGCAATATAAGGCGCAGGGCCGGAAGCTGGCCCCGGTCGAGTCCGTGGCGGAAGGCACCGTGAACGCGATCAAGCGCGGCACGCCGGTCGCCTACCTGCCGCGCAGGTGGCAGCTCATCATGTTCGTCGTGCGCAACCTGCCGAACGTCATCTTCAACAGGCTCAACATCTGATGCTGAAAGAGATCTACGACGCGGTCATCTCGACCTTCGAGCGGGCCTTCGGTCTGCTCGCCAGCCGCCGCCTGTGGCTGGTCTGGGGCGTGGCCGTGGCGCTCGTCGTGTCGCTGTTCATCTCTTTCCCGCGGATCAGCTTCTTCCTCGGCACCGACGGCCAGATCGTCAATTTCTGGCCCGTGCTCGAGCGCCAGGCCGCCAATCCGCTGGCAACCGTGGGCGACCAGTTCAAGGATCATGCGCTGCATGACGCCAAGCTGGCGTTCCGGCTGACCCTGCCGCTCACCATGAAGGTCCTCCACATCGACTGGCGCGGCCTGCTGGCGATCCAGTACGGGCTGGGCATCTTGATGCTCTTCCTCGTGGGCAAGATCGCGATGGACCTGTTCCGCGACCGGATCGTGGCGCTGGCCAGCGTCTTCGGCGTGGCCTCGATATATGCCGGCAAGGCGGCTTTCCTCCAGCTGGGCGGAATGGGCGACGCCTTCGCCTTCGCCTTCCTCACCGTGGCCGTGGCGTTCCGCAATCCGGCGGTGATCTTCGCCGCCGTCATCGCCGCCTGCTTCACCGACGAACGCGCCGTCATCGTCTCGCCGTTGCTCGTCGTCTACTGGGCGATGCGCGACAGCGACGGACGCAAGCCCGACTGGTTCAACCTGCAGACCATCACCGTGGCCGCGTCCATCCTCGTCGCCGGGATCATCCGCCTCGTGCTGATGTTCGGCTACGGGCTGCACATCCCGATCGGCGCGGGCAACGACGTCGGCCTCAGCGTCCTGCCGATCAACCTGCCGAACCTGCAGTACGAGCTGCCGCATGTGCTGGCGGGACTGTGGCTGTGGCCGCTCGTCGCCTGCATCCTGCTGGTGCGAAACCGCTGGTGGTTCTCGCTGCTGGCGATCGCGGGCGTCACCGGCGCGATCGTCGCCGCCTCGTTCATGGTGCTCGATGTCGACCGCAGCCTCGCCTACACCCTGCCGCTCGTCTACGCGTCAATGGCAGTCGCGGCGTGGGCCAGGCTCGACCTCAAGGACCTGCGCGGCATCGCCATCCTGGGATTCCTGATTTCCTTCGCCTGCCCGGTCAACAGCCTGTTCGGCGGGGTCAGCAACCGATACTCCGAGGGCAACCTGATGCCGGTCGAGATCGTGCGCTTCTACAAGTACAGCAACGTCCGCTAGTTACGGATCTGGTAGAAGCAGACCATGTCGCCGAGCGGCACCATGGTCCAGGCGTCGATCGGATAGTCGACGAAGGAGCGCAGGATGGCGTCGGCCTTGCCGTTGCCCAGCAGCTTCTTCTGGACGAACACGTAGAGGCGATCGACGCGTCCGCGATAGGCCTGCGCCTTGAGGTCCTCCAGCGAATCGAAGTCGGCCAGGTTGGACCAGTTCCGCGCGTTGCGGACCTCCAGCGCGATCTCCGGAGACGGCAGGAAGATCAGGGTCTTCTTCGCGTCCGGCCCCGCCAGGTCGATGGTGCGGATATAGGCGATCGCTTCCGCCGTGGCGTTCATCTGCCGGAAGCCGCGATCCCCCATCGGGTAATGCGTATTGGCGATGGTGCGTGTCACGAACGAGGTGACGCCGTACAGGCAGGCCAGCCCCACGACCGCCGCGAAGGCAAGCCGCAGGATCCACGACCGGCTGGTGATGAAGGCATGGACCACGCCGATGAACAGCAGCAGCGCGGGGATACGGAAGTGGCGCTCGTCGAAGCTCACCGACTTGGCCGCCATCCACGTCGCGAGGAACACGACGAGGATCGCGCCGCATGTCGCAAACACGAAGCGCAGGTATTCGCCGTATTCGTGGCGCAGCCGGACCCAGGTGACGGCGAAGGTCGCGACCGCCAGCGGAAAGAAGGCGTAGACCACGGCGTCGATCGACTTCAGGACCTGCCGCCCGGGATTGAGGAACAGGTAGTGGCCGAGGTCGAGCAGCGAGAGGCTCGCGCTCCACAGGCAGGTGACGCCGAGCGACACGTAGAAGACCAGCCCGTCGGGATGGAGCGTCGTCGGGATCGAGGCCGCCGTGACGCCGCGCGTGTACCAGGTGAAATAGAAGATCGCGCCCATCAGCGCGATGGCAATGCCGGCCACCACCAGCTTGCGCACCGTGTCCCACTTCGCCCAGGCCCTGTGGCCGCAGATCGCCGCGCCGCCCACGACCGCCGCGCCGAAGATCATGCCGCTCAGTTTGGCGAAGACCAGAACCGCCGTCCCCAAGACGAAGGGGATCACGGAGAACCAGCGGAAGTCGCGCAGGCGCCAGACCATGAGGATGAACCAGGGCGCGACGCCGAACAGAAGCGACTCGCCGCCGGAGTAGTTGGTGAAGGACAGGTTGAAGAACCTGTTGCAGGCGATGACGGCCAGCGTGACCCAGATCGTCGCCGGCGGGAAGCCGAACGCCTGGTAGAGCGCGTGCCAGCCGAACAGGCCCAGCACGGAGAAGGCCGCGACCACGACGATGATCGCGAGGCCAAGACTCATGCCGAGCTTCTCGACCAGCCCGGGCAGCACATGCTGGCCCGGCGTCCAGGTGCTCATGAAGGCCTCGACTTCACGCGAGATGTCGGAAAGGTCGGGTCCCAGCGAATAGTTGAAGGCCGAGGCGCGGGCCTGCGTGTACCAGCCGACGAAGCCCCAGCCGCTGTCGGAATACATGTTCGGCCGCACGATCGCGCCGGCGATCGTGTAGGCCAGCGTCAGGACGACGACGAGCCCAAGGCACAGCGTCGGCACCCAGGCCATGAGACGGTCGGAGCCCCTGCTCGCTCCCCCAAACGATCGAACCATCCAATGCCACCGGCCGCTGAAATACCTGGCTGAAGTCTAGACCATCCGCGGCGGAAATCGCAGTAGGACCGTGCCAGCGGCCGCAATATAGTGCGCTCGAATGCAATCGATTTCTCCGACGGTTACCGTCGTCGCGCCGACGTTCAACGAGTCGCAGAACCTGCCTCGCCTTGTCGCCCTGCTCGACAAGACGATGGGCGACATTCCCTGGGAAGTCGTCTTCGTCGACGACAACAGCCCCGACGGCACCTGGAAGGTGGCCAAGCAGCTTTCCCGGGACGATCCCCGCGTGCGTTGCCTGCGTCGCGTCGGCCGCCGCGGCCTGGCGGGCGCCTGCATCGAGGGCGCGCTGAGTTCTGCGGCGCCCTACGTGGCCGTGATGGATGCCGATCTCCAGCATGACGAGACCATCCTGCCGGCGATGATCGCAAAACTGCAGAACGACGAGGCCGACATCGTGATCGGCAGCCGCTTCGTGGGCGATGGCAGCGCCGAGGAAGGTTTCTCCGCCCGCCGCGCCTTTGCAAGCAAGGTCGCGACCCACCTCTCCTCCATCGTCATCGGCCGCCAGGTCTCCGATCCGATGAGCGGATTCTTCGCCTTGAAGCGCGAGGTGTTCGAGACCGTCGCGCCCAACCTGATCTCTTCCGGCTTCAAGATCCTGCTCGACATCCTGGCCAGCACGCGTGGCCAGGTGCGGGTCGCCGAGGTCGCCTACCATTTCCGCTCCCGGCAGGAGGGCCTGTCGAAATTCGACAGCCGGGCCATGATGGACTTCCTCGGCCTGCTGGTGCATCGCCTGACCGGCGGCGCCATCTCGGTCCGCTTCCTGTTCTTCATGATCGTGGGCGCCATCGGCCTCGCCCTGCACCTGATCGTGCTGCGGCTCGGCATGCTCGGCGGGCTCGGCTTCGAAGTGGCGCAGTCGCTGGCGACGGTCATCGCCATGACGTCCAACTTCCTGATCAACAACCTGCTGACCTACAGCGACATGAAGCTGAAGGGCCTGTCCGCGCTGGGCGGGCTGCTGAAGTTCTATGTCGTGTGCGGCGTCGGTGCGCTCGCCAACATCGGCGTGGCGTCGTGGATGTTCGTGTCGAACGAGAGCTGGTGGATTGCGGGCATTGCCGGCGTCGTCGTCGGCGCCACCTTCAACTACACGATGAGCTCGATCTTCGTCTGGCGGCAGCAGCAGAATTAAGGCGGCGCACGCGAGCGCCGCCTCGGTTCCTGGGTTCTGCTAGCGGGCGTTCTCTTTTTCGAAGTCCGGCACTGCGGCCGACGCGGCGGCGAAGCGCGGCGACTTGGTGACCTTGAGGGCCTCGGCGCCGCCGTCGGTCTGCATGATCTTCGCCATGATCGCCTGCTGCGCCCGCTCGAAGACGCCGCGGTTCTCGATCAGGAACTTCTGCGATTCACGCAGCTTGGTGACGTAGCCGTTGATCTCGGGAACGACGTAGCGCGCGACCATGTCCCAGCTCCGGCGTGTGTTTTCCGGGTTGGCCCAGTCATGGACGAAGCCCACCACCGTGCCGAAACCGCCGCTCTTGGCGTAGACGTCCTTGATCACCTTCACCAGGTCGTCCGGCGTGCCGATCGTCGCCGCCGATCCCGGCGTGAAGGCCGTCTTGTCCACCGCCTCGTCCGGATCGGCGAAGGGCTCCGCGCCCGGGCGCTGCAGGGTGCCGACGATGTACTCGTTGTGCCAGCGGTGGAGGCAGACCCGCGCTTCCTCGCGGGCCTTCTCGCGCGTCTCCGCGACGTGCCAGGAAAGCAGCACGCGCCAGTTCCTGCGGTCGACCGTCTGGCCGTGCTTCTTCGCCGCGTCCTCGGCGAACTTCCACTGCGTCGGCAGCGCCAGCAGGCCTTCGTTCGACATCGAGCCGATCGAGATGATGCCGATGCCGTGCTTGCCGGCCAGCGTCATGCCCGACGGGCTGACCTGGGAAGCCACGACGAACGGCATGTCCTCCTGCAGCGGCAGCAGCTGCAGGGCGGCGTCCTGCATCGTGTACCAGTCGGTCTTGTCGGTGACACGCTCGCCCTTGAACAGGCGGCGGATGACGCCGATCGCGTGGTCCTGCCGGTCGCGCTGAAGCATCGGATCGATGCCGAGCGTGTGCGCGTCCGAGGCAAGGGCACCGGGGCCGGAGCCGAAGATCGCGCGACCGCCGGTCATGTGGTCGAGCTGCACCATGCGCTGCGCGACGTTGTAGGGATGATGGTAGGGTAGCGAGATCACGCCGGTGCCGAGCTTGATGCGCTTGCTGCGCTCGCCGGCGGCCGCGAGGAACATCTCGGGCGAAGCGATCATCTCCCAGCCGCTGGAATGATGCTCGCCGCACCAGAACTCGTCGTAGCCCAGCCCGTCGAGCTGCTCGACGAGGTCGAGATCGCGCCGGAACTGCAGCATCGGATTCTCGCCGATCGGATGGTGTGGGGCGAGGAACGCGCCGAATTTGAGCCGCTGCATGTTGGGATCCCCGATGACTGTTCACATCCACGTTTGGAATCCGATCATGCCGCGATCCGCCCCCCTGCAGAAAGGGGGCGGAATGGCCGATTTCGATCAGCGGACGAAGGACCAGTTCTCGTTGTTGGCGGGGCGTTTGCGCTCCCGTTCGTAGACCTCGTGTGTGACCATCATTTCCCGGAAACGTCCGTTTCGCTCCCGCCAGGTCTTGGCGGGGC
>JAKFVZ010000214.1 GCA_021732965.1 Reyranella sp. | reverse complement strand
GGTTCTTCCGCGCTCTATCCGTCCTTCGTGCCGGTCTCGCTCGCGATCTCGGGCCCGCAAGGCCTGTTCACGCATCCGCGCTCGGGACTCGCCACCGCTCAGGCCTTCGCGGCCGCCGCAAAGGCCAATCCCGGAAAGCTCAACATCGGGGTGCCCGGTCTCGGCAGCAGCCAGCATCTCACCAGCGAACTGCTGCTGCGGGCCGCCGGCGACCTGCGGGTTACGCATGTCCCCTATCGCGGCGGCGGACCCGCCCTGCAGGACCTGATCGCGGGCAACATCGACGGCATCGTCGTCACGTTCGCGGCCGGCGCCCAGCAGGCGCGGGCGGGGCAACTTGTGGCGCTCGCCGTGACCGGGGCGAAGCGCTTTCCGGCTTTCCCCGATGTCCCGACGGCCAGCGAGGCCATCGCGCCGGGCTTCGCGCAGACGACCTGGCAGGGATTGCTGGCGCCCAAGGGAACGCCGGCCGCCGCTCGGGAGCGCTTTCACGCGGCGCTCTTGACGGTGCTCAAGGACAAGGCCGTGGTGGATCGGCTCGGCGAACTGGGCTTCGATCCGGTCGGCCTCGACGGGCGGGAGTTCGGGAAGCTCTTCGACAGCACGGTCGATACGTTTGCCGGCATCGCCAGGGAAAGGAACATCGCCGCCGGCGACTAGCCCGACTGATCGGTGCGGCCGGTTCCTGCGTAAGAGTTCAGGAACCGGCCCGTTGCCGGGAAAGGAATGGGTCCGATGTACGCCGCGGCTTCCCTTGAGAAGCGTGCTGCGCAAGCGAGCTTTGCCGTCGCCGGCATCGTGCCGGTCGCGGCAGGCCTGTGGGGCGTGTTTCACCCTTTCATCGGATCGGCGGGTTCGCTCCTGAACCATGGCCGCTATCTTTCGGGTCTGCTGCTCGCCATCGGCCTCGCCTTCTGGGCCGCGATTCCAGACATCGAGCGGCGCACGACGCGAATTCGAGTGCTGACGGCGGTGGTGGTGATCGGTGGTGCTTGCCGGGTGTTGGGTGTCCTGATGGGCGACGCTTTGTCCCCCTCTGTGGTCGCCGCTCTCGCAATGGAACTGGGCGTAACGCCCCTGTTGTGTTTCTGGCAGTCCCGGCTGGACCGTCGCTAAGGCACGCAACCGCTTCCGGCCGGCGCCGTTTCGCCTGAATGAAGCGCGCCGCCAAAATCCTCGGCTGGGCGGTCGGCACCCTTGTCGGCCTGTTGGTGATCGCTGCCGGCGCCGTCTACTTCATCGCGACCTCCGACCATCTCCGCGGCCGGCTCGAAGACCAGGCCAGCGAGTTCACGGGACGCAAAACCAAGATCGCCAAGGTCGATATCGGCTGGGGCTGGACCTCGAACGTGAAGCTCGAGGGCGTCGAGATTGCCAATGCCAAGTGGGGCAAGGCGCCCTACATGCTGAAGGTCGATCAGGTCGATTTCGATATCCGCCTGTGGCCGCTTCTGGGCGGTAACCTCGTGCTGCCGCGGCTCGTGCTGCGCAAACCCGAGGTTCAGGTCGAAGTCGGCGACAAGGAGCAACTCAACTGGAGCATGAGCGAGACACCGGTCGTGACCGGCGCCGCCAAGGCGCTCGAACCGGACAACCGCTTCGATGCACCGCTGATCGGCACGCTCGAGGTGACCGACGGCAAACTTGGCTATCGCGATACGAAGCGCAAACTGGAACTCGACGGCACGGTCTCGACCGCCGCCGGCAAGGCGGGCGACGGGCCGCAGGCCGAGCTGTCGCTCAAGGGCAAGCTCGAAGGCCAGCCGCTCGAGATCAAGTTCGTGGGCGGCTCGGTGCTGATGCTGCGCGATACCCAACAGCCTTATCCGCTCGACCTCAACGTCAGCTTCGGCGCCACCAGGCTCAAGGCGAAGGGAACGGTACAGGATCCTTTCAAATGGACCGGCGCCAATGTCGACCTGACGCTGTCCGGCCCCAACCTTTCCGACATCTATCCGCTGCTTGGCATTCCGGGCCCGCCGACCCCGCCCTACACGATCACCGGCAAGCTCGATCGCGAGCCCGGCGTGTGGAAGTTCGTCCAGTCGAAGTGGCGCGTCGGCGAGAGCGACCTGACGGGTGAGGTCACGGTCGACGAGCGGCGCAAACCCGAGTTGCTGACGGCCAATCTGGTGTCGCAGAAACTCGTCTTCGAGGATCTGGCGCCCCTGGTCGGCGCAGCCCCAGCGCGCAAGACCAACGTATCGCCCAAGCAGGCGCAGACCCAGGCACAGCTCGAAGCGTCGGGCGATCTCTTTCCCAACGTGCCGCTGCATGTCGAGAAACTGCGCGCCATGAACATGGACGTGACCCTCGACGCCAAGCGTGTGATCGCACCGGCCTGGCTGCCCGTGCAGGCGATCGCCTTCCGGGTGGTGATCCAGAACGGCAATGCGATGGTGAAGCCCCTCACCTTGTCGGTGATGGGAGGCGGTTCGATTGCCGGCGAAATGAGCATCGACGCTCGCACCGACGATCCCAAGGTGCGGACCAATCTGCGACTGACCGATATCGAACTGAAGAACTTCTTCCGCGAATCGCGCTTCTTCGATGCCACGCAGGGCAAGGTCCAGGGGCGCGTGCAGTTGGCGGGCAACGGCCGCTCGCTGGCCCATGTGATGGGCTCGGCCAACGGCCACATGTCCTTTGCCCTCGGCGGTGGCTCGGTCAGCAGCCTGATGGTCAGTCTGGCGGGCCTGCAGATCTTCGACGCGCTGGTGCTCTACGTGACGGGCGACAATCGCATTCCGATCAAGTGCGCCGTGAGCCGTCTCAATTTCCAGCAGGGAAACGTGGTGTTCGACCGCACGCTTCTCGACACGCAGAAATCGGTTCTGCACGTGAAGGGACAGCTTTCGCTCAAGACCCAGGCCGTGAGCGCGGAAGTCGATGCCGATCCCAAGAGCTTCGATCTGCTCGACCTTCACGGTGCCGTCATGGTCCAGGGCAAGCTGCGCTCACCCCGGATTTCGCTGGGCCGGGTCATCCCGATACCGACGCCGGTTTTCGGCAATGCCAAGGACGTGCCCTGTGCCAGCCTTTCGCAGGAACTGCTCGCGTCCCAGTAGTCTGGAGCACGGGAGAGACGTTCGCAGAAACTTGCTTTAGCGTAGGCGCCTCACAAAGGAGCCTCGCGTCGATGTCTGTTCCCCACGGCCCGCTGCAGGGCGTCAAGGTCGTCTCCTGCTCCACCGCGCAGGCGGGCACCGTTCCGTGGATGCTGATGGCCGATCTTGGCGCCGACGTGATCAAGATCGAATCGCCGCAGGGCGGAGATCCGTCGCGTCGCATGACCGTGCTGCCGGGCATGGGCAGCACCTTCTTCGAGGCCAACAATCGCGGCGTGAAGAGCGTGACGCTCAATCTCAAGAGCGAGGAGGGGCGGGAGATCCTGCGCAAGCTGGTCGCCGAGGCCGACATCTTCGGCCAAAACTTCCGCCCGGGCGCGGCCGAGAAAAACGGCTTCGGCTGGGAGGAGCTGCGCAAGGTCAACCCGAAGCTCGTCTATGTCTCGATCTCGGGCTACGGGCCCAACGGACCGCATGCGCACCTGCCGGGCACCGATTCGATGGCGCAGGCGCTGGGCGGCATCGCCGAGGCCTATTCCACGGCGGGCCAGAAAATGAAGACCGGTGTCGTTTCGGTGGCCGACGAGACCTGCGCGATCCTGGCCTTCGGCGGCGCGCTGGCGGCGCTGACGCATGCGCGCACCACCGGCGTCGGTCAGAAGATCGACCTCTCGCTGCTCGGCGGTCAGATCCGCTTGATGGGATGGACGCTGCAGACCGCGATGTGGCGCAATCAGAATCCCGTCACCGGCCAGGCGCGGGTCACCGGCACGCGCGAGCGGCCGGGCATCAGCGCGAGCTTCGACGACCGCGACGGCAAGCCGCTGGTCTTCCAGCTCACCGGTCCGGACAACTGGAAGGACGCAATGACGTCGCTGGGCTTCTACGGGCATCTCGAGAAGGCGGGCTTCGCCGATCTCGGCGTCATCATCGACGACGACGCCAGGCGAATCGAACTGCTCGCCACCCTCGATGGCCTGTTCGCCACCGGCACGCGCGACGACTGGGTCGCGAGGCTGCGCGGCGCCGACATCGTCTCGGCCCCAATCAACACGCTGCTCGAAGCGTCGAACGATCCGGACGTCGTGGCCAACGGCTATGTCACCGAGGTCGAGTATCCGAAGCTCGGCAAGAAGCTGAAGGTGCACGGCACGCCGTGGAAATTCTCCGAGACGCCCGCCAGGCCCGGCATCGCGCCGGAGCTGGGCGAGCACAACGACGCGGTGCTGGGTGAACTGGGCTACGACGCAGCCGCCCTGGCAGACCTGCGCGCGCGCAAGGTCATCTGAGCTTCTGACCCCTCCGTCGGCGTAAGACGCCGACACCTCCCCATTTGAATGGGGAGGCAAATGATCTTCGTTCCTCCCCATTCAAATGGGGAGGTGCCCCGAAGGGGTGGAGGGGTCATGAAGCCTTGCGGGCCACGAGCTGCACGCCCGTGGCGGGATTGCCGTGCATCGTCATGAGGTCGATTCTCTTGGTGCTGATCGACTCGAAGCCGTTCAGCCAGCCTTGCATGCGATCGTCGCAGTGATGGCGCACCGTGCCGCCATCGCCGGTGTCAAATGTGCCGTAGGGACCTCGTACGACGCCCGCGGCGTAGCGTGCGCGATTGCGGTCGTCGTCCTGCAGCGGCATGTCGCTGATGAACAGCACGCCGCCGGGACGCAGCAGCCGGCGGATCTCCCGCAGCACCGCGTCCTGCTGATTGTCGCCGACGATGCAGGTGAGGACCGCCAGTATCATCGCGGCGTCGAAACTTGCGTCGGGCTCGTCGACGACGATCTGCGTGATATGACGCAGCTCAAGTCGTGGATGCTCCCGGCGGCCCCGCGCGATCATCTCGCCGGAGAAGTCGACTCCGACCGAATTGCCGAAGCCGAGCTCCGCGAGTTGCGCCAGGCTGCGGCCGTAGCCGCAGCCATAGTCGAGGAGACGGTCGCCGGTCCGTAGCGCCGCCAGGAAGTCGGCACTAAGCGGGTGGGTGAAGGTCTTGCCCGCGCCACGATCCCAATAGCCGCTCTGGTCCGGCATTCTCACCTTCCCCCGAGTGCGCGGCTAGGGTCGTCGCTCCGACGACCAGGGGAAGTTCACGTACTGGTCGCGCGTTTCGTAGCAGATGTTGCCGTACATCCTGAGATACTCGGCGCGGCGCACGGGATCGCGATAGACGCTGGCGGGGTCGGCGACGTCGGCCTCGTAGCGCGCGATGTTCGCGAGCGACAGGGCGCTGGGCAGGATGTCCATCGCCTGCGGCACGCTCTTTCCCTCCAGCCAGTCGGCCGCGTGCTGCCCCAGCGCATAGGCGAAGATCGGTGAGGCGAGACTGATGCTGGCCTTGTAGGGCCCGCCCTTCTTGATCTCGGCGACGGCCTCGGGCTCGCCGTCGATGCCGCCCAGGAACTGGTCGTTCCGCGCCTTGCCGGCCGCACGCAGGGCGTCGAGCGCGCCCAGCACGACCGTATCGGCGCCCAGGACGACGTCGACCGTGGGATGGGCCAGCAGGATGGTGCGCATCGCGGCGTTGCCGCCCTCCTTGTTCACCGTCTGCGGCGAGAGATCGGCCACGATGGTTACGCCGGGCAGGGTCTTCAGCGCATCGCGCATGGCCACGAAGCGCGGCGCCAGGAACTGCAGGCTGTCATGTGTGAGAAGCACGACCTTGGCACGGCCGCGCAATCGGTCGCGGATATAGGCAGCGGCGGCATCGCCCAACACCTTGCCGGTGAGATATTGCGGCGCGTTCAGAATCTCGGTCGCGGGCGGTGGCACCACGGCGCCGACATAGGCGCCGCCCCAGATGAGCTGCTGCAGGCTGGGCGCCAGGGACGCCGGATCGACAGGGGCGGTGACCACGGCACCGACGCCGGCGCTGCGGAACTGCTGCACCTGTTCGATCATCAGGGCCGCGTCGTTGCGGGCGAGCGCGATCCGGTATTCGAAGCCGCGGTCGCGTGCCGCCAGGGCGAGGCCACGGGCGACCCCCTGCATGAACTCGCGCTCATTGTCCTGCGCGAAGGCCAGAACCTTGCGCAGGCCCGGCGGTGGCGTGCAGGCCGGGGCGTTGGCGTTGAACGGCGGGAAGACGGTCGGCACCACGATGCCCTGCGGTCCCGGCGGGACCGGATTCTGGGCGTGCGCCATCGGGCTCGCGGCAAGCAGGCACGCAGCCAGAACGCCCGCCAGAGTCCGCCCCGAAAGCATCTGCGCCTGAATCCTCCCGCATCGTCGCTGCTTCCCCTGATGGAACGCCAGCAGCGTCGACTTTAGGTCAGTCCGTCGAAAGCGGAAAGATCAGTTGGGCGGCCATGCCGGGCTCGCGCGGCAGGTAGCGAACCTCGGCGCGCATGGTCTGCGCGATCCCCTTCACCACGCGCGTTCCGATGCCGGTGCCCTTGGGCTGACCACCTTCCTTGCGGCCCACGCCGTCGTCCTCGACGATCAGCTCGGCCCGGCCGTCGTGCAGGCGGCTCAGCTTCACGCGCACCTCGCCGGCGCCTTCCGGGTAAGCGTACTTGAAGGCGTTGGTCAGCCATTCGGCCACCACGACGCCGAGATTGACGCTGGCGTCGGTGCGCAGCTGCAGCGGCTCCAGCTCGTGGCGCACCGCGATGCCGCCATGGCCTTCGGCGCGCATCGACGTTTCCAGATGCTCGATCAGGCTCGACAGATACTCGTTGAGCTCGACGTAGCGCACGTCGCCGGAACTGTAGAGGCGCTTGTGGACCAGCGAGATGGCGAGGATGCGTGCCTGGGTCTCGTCGAGGGCGGCGCGCGCCCCGCGGTCGGTCAGGGCATTGGCCTGCAATCGCACCAGCGAGGCCACGAGCGTCAGGCTGTTGGCCACGCGATGGTTCACTTCGGCCAGCAGCACCTCGGCGCGGTCGCGCGCCTGGGCGAGATCGGCGGTGCGGCGCGCGACGCGGTCCTCCAGCGTGGCGTTGACGAGGCGCACCTCGTCGCGGGCCTGCGCGATCTCCTGCGCATAACGCAGCACCGTGATGGCGACGCCCGCGACCACCAGGATGATCACGAGGCCGCCCACGATCGAGACCCAGCGCAGCATCACGGCATTCTCGCGCTGCTCGGCGATGCCCTCCGACAGCCGCTCCTCGGCGGCCCGCACGATGCCGGAGAGGAAGACGTTGGCCTCGTCCATCAGCGCCTTGCCGCGGTTGGTCCGCAACAAGGCCATCGCCTCGGCATCCCGCAGGTTGGCGCGTAGGGCGATCGTGTCGTCCATCTCGCGAATCTTTTCGGCGACGATGGCGGAGAGCCGCCGGATCAGGGGCTCCCATGTTCTGTCGCCGGCCAGCGCCTGCCGCAGCGTGTCGAGCTGCCGCTCGGCCTGTCCCTTGGCGCTGTCATAGGGCGCGAGATAGATCTCGTTCCCGCTCACAAGAAAGCCGCGCTGGCTCGATTCCGCGGTCTGCAGCGCGCTGCGCAGCTCGACCGCCGCGGCGCGGTTGGTCCGCGCCTCGCTCACCAGCGCGAAATAGACCTGCGCGCGCTGGCCCAGCCAGATCGTCGTGCCGACGATGCCCAGCAGCGTCAGCAGTCCGACGCCGAGCAGCAGGATCGTTGAAGTGATGACGAAGCGACTGGAGATCGGCATGTGTCAGGAAGCCGTTGCCTGCATTTCCGTCTCCGCACAAGCGGCCGACTGTTCGATTGCGAACGCTCGTCGTGTCAGGGCAGGATCGCCTCGCCCTCGATCTCGACCTTCGCGTTGGGATCGATCAGCGCCGACACCTGCACCAGCGTCATCGCCGGGAAGTGACGGCCGAGCGTGGCGCCCCAGGCGGCGCCGACGGCTGCGCCGGCGGCATTGAACTCGGCGATGTCGGTCACGTAGGCACGCAGCGCCACGAGATGCTGCGGCTCGCCACCGGCCGCCTTCAGGACGGTGACGAGATTGCCGAGCGCGATGCGCCATTGCGCGCCGGCATCGGCGTCGGCGGGAATGCTGGCCTGGCCGGGCTCGCGCCCGAGCTGGCCGGCGATGCGCACGCTGCGTGTGCCTGTCGCCACGACGGCATGCGAGAAGCCGCGCGGGCGCGGCCAGCCTTCGGGCAGGATCGGCGTGTAGGCGATGTCGGATGCGCTCATCTTCGGTTTCCTCCGGAACTGTTGCGGCCATTCTAGCCGTTGCGGCCGGTCGTGCGCGACCGCATCGTGCCGCCATGCCGGAACGGACATTCGATCGCCATCTGCGCGCCGATGCGGCGGTGCATGCGCTCGGCCTCGTGCTGGGTGTCGTCGGCGCGGTCGCGATCCTGATCGTCGCCGCGCAGTCGCCGGGGCAGATGGCGCCGGTCCTCGTCTATGTCGTGGGCTTGCTCGCCATGCTGGGCTGCTCGGCGGCCTATAACCTGCGGATAGCCAGTCCGTGGCGCGAATGGCTGCGCCGGTTCGATCACGCCGCGATCTTCGTGATGATCGCCGGCACCTATACGCCCCTTACGGTGCTGAAGTTGCGCGAGCCGTGGTCGAGCGGGCTCACGGCGGTGATGTGGACGGCGGCGGCCATCGGCATCGCGGCGAAGCTGCTGCAGCCGCGTCGCATCGAATCGCTGTCGGTCGTGCTCTATCTCCTGATGGGCTGGATCGGCCTGTTCGCGCTCGACGAACTGCTGGCCTCGGTCGAGCCGACGACGCTCCTCCTGCTTCTCGCAGGCGGCGTGGTCTATTCGCTGGGCACGATCTTCCATCTGTCGAGCCGGCTGCCGTATCAGCAGGCGCTGTGGCATGCCTCGGTGCTGGTCGCGGCTTCTATCCACTATGCGGCGATCCTGTTGTTGTTGACGCGCTGAAGCCGCGCCGCTTTAGCTGATCGCATGGCGTCGCTTCTTGTCTTCCGCGTCACCGCCGTTGTCATCGTCGTTGCCGGCATCGCGATGACGCTGGCCGGTGCTGCAACGAGCGTTTGGGCCTGGACCACGTCGGACACGCATCCGGCTTTCCGCGTCGGCCTGCCGATCGCGACGGCGTGGCTGGTTTTCACTCTGCTGCGGCTGGCCGTCGCCCTGCCGCACGCGTGGAGGGGCGAGGAGAAAAAGCCCGCGCCCGATCCGCTGACGGCGCTGGAAAGCGCGCGCACCGATGCTGCCGACGCCTGGGTGAAGAAGTCCGCGCCCGATGCGGTGTCCGTGCGCCAGATCGCCTTGCCACCCGAGCCGGAGCCGCGACGGCGTCGCCGTGTCGCGCAACGGGTCGAACTGCGCGGCGGTCGCGTCCTCTATCGCGTGGTGCCGGCGCGGCCGCAGCCGACAGCACGCCGACTCACCGTCGCGGCGGCGGTGGCGGTTAGCTGCCTCGCCCTGTTCTTCGTGCTGGGGCCGATCGACCTCGAGGACATCAGCTGGATCGCGTCACTTTTCCGCGCGCTCGAGGAGCTTCCGGGCCTTTTCGAGCGCGTCGAGGCAATTGGCCTCCTGGCCACGCTCGGCTTCGGCGCGCGCGGCGACCAGCAGGGCCTGTAACGCCGTCCGGTCGGCCGGTGCCGCCGGCTTGGGCGTGA
>JAKFVZ010000358.1 GCA_021732965.1 Reyranella sp. | reverse complement strand
GCAGCGGTCCGCCCCACATTACGTCGACTTCGCCGGTCCGCAGTGCCGCGGCGGCCGCCAGCGGATCGGGCGAGGGCCGCAACTCGACCTCGACACCCGCCCGCGCGAAGGCACCCGTGGCATGGGCCGCATAGAAGGGTGCGTAGAACAAAGCGCGGAAATTTTCCGAAAGCACGATAGCCATGCACCGATCCTATCACGGCGCATCTCCCACCGCAGGGCGCCGCGTGCTAGGCCTTGGGCATGGCGAAATCCAAGGCTCCCGCGACGACCCCGGCGGACGGCGAGAACAAGCCGATCCGCAACCTCTACCTGATCGACGGCTCGGGCTACCTGTTCCGCGCCTATCACGGCCTGCCGCCGATGAATCGGCCCGACGGGACGCCGATCAACGCAGTGTTCGGCTTCTGCCGCATGCTGGTGGCCGATCTGCTGGACAATCCGGAGATCGATCACATCGCCATGATCCTCGACGCGGGCAGCGTCACCTTCCGCAACAAGATCTACGACAAGTACAAGGCCAACCGCCCGGAGCCGCCGGAAGACCTGATCCCGCAGTTCCCCCTGATCCGCGAAGCGGCGCGCGCATTCAACGTCACGGTGTGCGAACTCGACGGCTACGAGGCCGACGACCTGATCGCGACCTACGCCCGCATGACGCTCGAAGCCGGCGGCACCTGCACCATCGTCTCGTCGGACAAGGACCTGATGCAGCTCGTGCGGCCGGGCGTCGAGCTGATGGACCCGATCAAGAAGATCAAGCTGGGGCCGGAGGCGGTGTTCGAGAAGTTCGGCGTGACGCCGGACAAGGTCGTCGACGTTCAGGCGCTGGCCGGCGATTCGACCGACAACGTGCCGGGGGCGCCGGGCATCGGCGTGAAGACCGCCGCGCAGCTCATCAACGAGTACGGCACCCTCGAAGCGCTGCTCGAGCGCACCAAGGAGATCAAGCAGCCCAAGCGCCGCGAATCGCTCGAGAACAATGCCGAGCTGATCCGCATCTCCAAGCAGCTCGTCACCTTGCGCGACGACGTGCCAGCACCGGCCGATCCCGATTCCTTCGACAAGCGCCGGCCCGATCCCAACGTGCTGCTGCCGTGGCTGGAGCAGCAAGGGTTCAGGACCCTGCTGCAACGCTTCACCAGCGAACTGGGCGAAGCCACCGCGCCGGTCGTGCCGGCCTCCGGGCCCGCGCCCGCAAAGAAGGCCGAGCCGACGCCCGCGCCCGCCACCTCCGCGTCGAAGAAGCCCAATCGCGATTTCACGACCGCAGACTACGAGCTGATCCAGGACGAGACGCTGCTCGACGAATGGATCGCCGAGGCCACCCGCGCCGGCACGGTCGCGTTCGACTGCGAGACCGACGGACTCGATTCCAACAATGCCGGCCTGGTCGGTGTCTCGCTCGCTTTGCTCGAGGGCCCGTGGGGCGACGTCAACTCGACGCGCCGCCGGGCGGCCTACCTGCCGCTGATGCATCGCGTCCCCGGCGCCGCCGTACAGGGCGCGCTCGATCTTCTGGGCGACGGTGGCGACAAGGATGCCGGCAAGCTGCTCGACGGCCAGATCCCGCTGAAGACGGCGATCGAGAAGCTGAAGCCCCTGCTGGAAGACCCGGCCGTGCTCAAGGTCGGCCAGAACATCAAATACGACATGGCTGTGTTCCGCCGGCACGGGATCGAGATCGGACCGGTCGACGACACGATGCTGATCTCCTTCGTCCTCGACGCCGGCAAGAACAACCATGGCATGGACGAGCTGGCGGAGCTGCATATCGGCCAGAAGACCATCAAGTTCTCCGACGTGGCCGGCAGCGGCGCCAAGCAGGTGACCTTCGACAAGGTGCCGCTCGACAAGGCGCGCGACTATGCCGCCGAGGACGCCGACGTCACCATGCAGCTCTGGGCGCGCCTCAAGCCGCGCCTGGTCCCGGAGCGCGTGACCTCGATGTACGAGACGATCGAGCGGCCGCTGATCCCGGTTCTGATCTCGATGGAAAGCGCGGGCATCAAGGTCGATGCCTTGAAGCTCAAGGGGCTGAGCGCCGATTTCGAGAAGCGGCTGGCCGAACTCGAGGGCGAGATCCACAAGATTGCCGGCCGCGAGTTCAACGTCGGCTCGCCCAAGCAGCTCGGCGAAATCCTGTTCGACGAACAGAAGCTGCCCGGCGGCAAGCGCAACAAGAACGGCTCGTGGGCGACCGACGCCTCGGTGCTCGACGATCTCGCCGCGCAAGGCCATCCGCTGCCGGTGAAGATCCTGGAGCATCGCCAGCTCGCCAAGCTCAAGGGCACCTACACCGACGCGCTGATGCGCCAGGTCGACGCCAGGACGGGCCGCGTCCACACCTCGTATCACATGACCGGCGCCGCCACGGGCCGCCTCGCCTCGACCGATCCCAACCTGCAGAACATCCCGGTGCGCAGCGAGGAAGGTCGCAAGATCCGCCAGGCCTTCATTGCCGAGGCCGGTCACAAGCTCCTGAGCGCCGACTATTCGCAGATCGAGCTGCGCCTGCTGGCGCATGTCGCCGACATACCCGAACTGAAAGCAGCTTTCGCGCGCGGCGACGACATCCATGCGATGACGGCGAGCGAGATGTTCGGCGTGCCGGTGAAGGGCATGGACCCGCTGATGCGCCGCCGCGCCAAGGCGATCAACTTCGGCATCATCTACGGCATCTCGGCCTTCGGCCTCGCCAACCAGCTCGGTATCGGCCAGCAGGAGGCGAAGGAGTATATCGGCAAGTACTTCCAGCGTTATCCCGGCATCCGCGACTACATGGACCGGACCAAGGAATTCGCACGCAAGCACGGCTACGTGCTGACGCCGTTCGGCCGCAAGATCCACCTGCGCTTCATCCACGACAAGAGCCAGGGCATGCGCGCCTTCGCCGAGCGTGCCGCGATCAATGCGCCGCTGCAGGGCGGCGGCGCCGACATCATCAAGCGCGCGATGATCCGCCTGCCGGACGCTCTCACCGCCGCCAAGCTCAACGCGAAGATGCTGCTGCAGGTCCACGACGAACTCCTGTTCGAGGTGCCCGAGAAGGAACTCGACAAGACGAAAGACGTGGCGCGCAAGATCATGGAAGGCGCCGCCTCGCTCACCGTCCCGCTGGTCGTCGAAACCGGCGTCGGCGACAACTGGGCCGCGGCGCATTAGGAACAGACTATGAAACGCCCCGACACCTCACCCTGAGGAGCATTGCGCAGCGATGCGTCTCGAAGGGTGGGAACGCGCACCTCGCCTGTTGCCCATCCTTCGAGACGGCCCTCCGGGCCTCCTCAGGATGAGGTAAGTGCTTGAACCGATTCAAGTCATATCCGGTCGGCCGCTCAGGGTAAGATGCTACATTCGCCGAGCGATGAATGAAGTGAGGAAACGCCATGAAAATCTGGGGCCGTGCCAATTCGATCAACGTGATGAAGGTGCTGTGGTGCGCCGACGAGTGCGGCGTGAAGTACGAGCGCACCGATGTCGGCGGCGCGTTCGGCGGCAACGACCAGAAATGGTACCTCGACATGAATCCCAACGGCGTCGTGCCGACCATCGACGATGGCGGGCGCATCATCTGGGAGAGCAACTCGGCGGTGCGCTATCTCGCCGCCAAGTATGCCGCGGGCTCGCTTTGGCCCACCGATCCCGGCCAGCGCAGCGAGGCGGACCGCTGGATGGACTGGCAGCTCAGCACCATCGCCGAGCCGATGCGCATCGCCTTCTGGGGCCTGATCCGCACAGCCCCGGAGAAGCGCGACATGGCAGCCATCGGCAAGGCGGCGCAGGAGGCCGGAAAGTTGTTCGGCCGGCTCGACGGCTGGCTTGCGGGCAAGCGCTACGTCGCGGGCGACCGTTTCACGATCGGCGACATCCCGATCGGCTGCTTCATCCATCGCTGGTATGCGCTTGAAATAGAACGCCCGGACCTGAAGAACGTCCGGGCATGGTACGACCGGCTCGCGACGCGCCCGGCCTATGCCAGGCACGTCATGGTGAAGCTGACCTGAGCAGCACGCTTCCGGCGTCGTTCCAGCTCGGAAACTTCCGAGTCGCGAGCGCGCCCGCGATCCGGTCTCTGGCGGCCGCCAGAGCCTCTCCGTCGGTGATCCAGGCGGCCATCGCCCGCGTCAGCCCTTCGGGACTCGAGGGATCGAAGTAGGTTGCGAGATCGAGGCCGGCCTCGCGCGTCGCCCCGGCATTCGAGGCGATGCAGGGCACCCCGAGGGCAAGGCTCTCCTGCACCGCCAGCCCCCAGCCTTCACCGTGACTCGGCATGACCGTGAAAAGAGCGTTCCTGTAGAGGGCCCCGAGATCGCCGTCGGAAGCATTCTCGAGCCAGAGCAGGTTGCCGTCGCGAGAGCCGGATACGAGCCGGGCCCGCACCTCGGCCGCTTTCCAGCCGTAGCCACCGGCGACGACCAGGAGCGGCATGGCGTCGCCAAATCGTGCGCGAAGCCCGTCGGTCGCATCGAGCAGCGCCGGGACATTCTTGCGGGGCTCGATCGTGCCGACCGACAGCATGAACGGCTTGTCGATCAGTCCGTGACGCTCGAGGACCATACGGTCGGACAGACGATCTTGGCCCGCGTCGCGCAAGGCATCGAAGCTGTCCCAGCCCATCGGCAGGACGGCGATCGGCATTTCCGGGACCGACCGGTCGGCGAGATAGCGCTGCACCTGTTGCCTGACGAATTGCGAGCTGGTCAGCCAGCAATCCACGCTCGGCGCGATCCCGTTAAGTTGCTCGGCGAAGACCCGCACGGCGCCGGCGGGAGTCCATTCCGGCCGCTCGATGAGATAGAGGTCATGGATCATCTGCACGATCCGCACGCCCGTTCGCTTCTTCAGGCCGGCGACCGTCGCGACGTACTTCTTCTGCCACCAGAGATCGCCGGGATTGAATAACGCGTCTTGCGAGCCGGGCGGCGCGACGATGTCGAGCGCCGGCAACGACCGCCGCGCGGCTCCTTCCGTCCAGGCCTCGATGAGACCTTCCGTTCGGGTCAACCCGGCGGCCAGATATGGCAGATGGAAGTGCCGACCTTCGGACAGCATTTCCGGGAGTGTCGCCAATCGCAATCCCTGCGCCAGGATACGCCGCAGGCGCGAGATTGCCGAGGAGCGTCCGCTACCGAGGTTGGCAATCAGTTCGGGATCGATCCTGTAGAATCGATCGCTGCCGAGTATGCGCACCACGAACTCGACCGCGGACGATTGTCGGACGACGTCCGAGGACGCCACTTTCTCGATGACCCTCTGCACACCGCCGGGATGCCGGAAGTAGGCATACCAATGCACCAGCCCGGTCAGATCGTAGAGCAACCGCGCACTCACGGGTCGCGTCCGTTTCCGTCGAGGCTCGCCTGCTTCAACAACACCTGTCCCGCATCGTTCCAGGTGGGGAAATGCTCCGAGTCCAGGGCCTCGGCAATTCTCGCCCGCTCCCGCTGAAGGGCGGCGCCATCGGTGATCCAATGGGCCATCGCAGACTTCAAACTCGCGGGATCCAAAGGATCGAAATGAACCGCGAGGCCACGACCGGACTCACGCAACGCTCCGCCGATCGAGGCGATGCAGGGCACGCCATGGGCGATGCTCTCCTGCACCGGCAGCCCCCATCCCTCGGAATGACTGGGCGACACCGTGAAGAGCGCGGCGCGATAGAGGGCAGACAGATCGGCGTCGCGAACCCTGGTCAGCCACCTTGTGTGCGGGCCGCGCCGCAGGCGCGCGGCAAGCTCCTTCGCGCTCCATCCGTAACCGCCCACGACCACCAGTTCCGGAACACGCTCACCGAGATCCCGGCGCAGATCCTCCATGACATCGAGCAGCATGGCCAGGTTCTTGCGCGGCTCGACGGTTCCGACGAACAGGATAAAGGGTTGGCCGACGATGCCGGAGCGATTCTCCCCCTTTGAAACCGCGAAACTATCCCAGCCCATGGGAAGGACCTCGACAGGTCGCGAAGGCAGCGAGTGGCTCTCCAAGTAAACCCCGAGCTGTTCCTTCACGAAAATCGAATTGGTCAGCCAACGATCGACGCCGGGTGCCGCCCCGCCGAAGGTGGACGTGAATGTGCGCACGAAGGTCGGCGAGGCCCAGTCAGGCCGTTCAATGAAGAAAAGATCGTGAATCATCTGCACGATCTTCACCCCCGTGCGGGCTTTTAGCCGAAGCACGAACGGGGCGTAGTACTTCTGCCACCACAAATCCCCTGGGTTGAAAAACGTATCCTGCGGCCCGGGCTCCCGCACGACTTCCAGTGGCGGCAAGGCGGTCGGCAATCGCCTGCCGAACCAGGCCTCGACCAATGGTGCCAGGCGAGCATGGCCGAGGAGGAAGTAGGGAGCGTGGACAATGGCCATGTCCGATAACGGGCCCCCGCGCCGCGCCTGTCGCATGGTCATCGTGAAGAGGGCGCGCAGGCGGGCAATCGCTGCCCGGCGCCGCAGCGGATCCTGAAGATCACGCAATGTGCGGCCATCCACCCTGTACAGTTCATCGCCGCCAAGCGCCCGCGCCACGAACTCCACGTGCTCGTTACGCTGAACAGCCGTCGAGGAAAGCAGCTTTTCGGCCACCCTCTGGATGCCAGAGGGATTGGGGAAGAAGGCGTACCAGTGAAGCAGCCCGGTGACGTCGAAGAGCAATCTACGGGTCACGTCCCGACTTTCGACCATCGGTCAATGCGCTGTCGGTCAACATAAATGCGTGGTCCGGCCCTCGCAAGGTCACTATCATTTCAAGACATCTGCCCCAACATGAAAACATTCCGCCACATCATCATCACGGGCGCTTCGAGTGGCATCGGGGAGGCGCTGGCCATCGACTATGCCGCTCCCGGCGTCGTTCTTGGCCTGACGGGCCGTGACGCCGGGCGCCTGTCCGCGGTTGCGGATGCCTGCCGAACCCGGGGCGCGACAGTGCTCGCCGATACCGTCGACACCACCGACCGATCCGCAATGGCGCGCTGGTTGAAGGCGTTCGACGACGCTCATCCGGTCGACCTGCTGATTGCCAACGCCGGGATATCGCTCGACCAGAACAGCCTCGAAGTCGAACCGTTCGATGCGGCTCACAGGACCATCGCGGTCAATATCACGGGTGTACTCAATACGGTCGAGCCGCTGATTGATCGCCTCATGGCACGGCGCGAAGGACAGGTCGGCGTGATTTCGTCCCTTGCGGCTTTCTTCGGCCGCCCGCGATCGGCTTCGTACAACGCGAGCAAGGCGGCGATACGCGTTTGGGGAGAGAGCCTTCGCTTCCCCCTCGCAAAAGCCAATGTCGGATTGAGCGTCGTCTGCCCGGGCTATGTAACGAGCCGCATGACCGATGCGATCGCCGATCCCAGACCGAAAACAATGAGCACCGGGCGCGCTTCGCAGATCATCCGCCACGGCCTCGCCCGCAACAGACCGCGGATCGCCTTCCCCTTTGGCCTCGCCATCGCCGTCTGGTTTACGGCGCTGCTTCCCGCCTGGCTGAGTGCGCGGATGTTGAAGGAGTAGGGCCGCATGCCGTCCGCTACGGAGAACAGGCCCGGGACCCGCACCATCGTATTCTGCCATATCGACAGCCTGTGTTGCCTCCCGGCATTGAACGCCGTGTTCGCGGAGTTCGGGAACGACATAGGTCTCGTCCTGTCCTCGCGGCGGTTCGGTTCCAGTCACGGCACCTTCTGGGAGCAGACGACGGCCGGCTTCCGGCGCTTTGGCATCCCACTCAACCTCTGGCTAGGCTTCGACCTGATATCGGTACCGATCGTCGCCTTCTTCGCGCGCTGGCTTTCGCGGGTCACCGGCCGCCCCCCGGCACTGGCGACATTACCCGAGCTGGCGCGGCACCATGGTGCGCGGTTCGTCGAAACATCCGACGTCAATTCCGCCGAGACGCTTGCCGCCGTACAGGCTTGCGCTCCCGATTTCATCGTCGTCATGAATTTCGACCAGATCCTGCAGCCCCCTCTGATCGGTCTGCCGAAAGTTGCTGCATTGAATGTTCATCCGTCGCTGCTTCCAAAACTGCGCGGCCCCTGCCCCGTGCTGTGGGCACAAGCGAGGCAGGAGCGCGTTTCAGGCGCCACGGTTCACGCGATTGAAGATCGCACGATCGACGCCGGCCGCATCGTTGCCCAGGTCGAAGTGCCGATCGATGGCGCAATGTCGGTCGGCGAACTGACGACGCAATTCTTCTCCGCCGGCGCGCGCGCCCTGCCGGCTGCACTGGCGCGGCTCTCGGCCGACAGGACCGCGGGACAATCGCAGCGGCTCTCGGACGGTCAGTATCTGGGATATCCGACGGCGCTTCAGATGAAAGACTTCCGGCGCGCAGGACTTCGCCTCTGCCGCCTGCGTCACGCCGCCCACCTGGTGTCGGCAGCTCTCGGCGTGACCCGCTGGAAGCCGTAGCTGGAAGTAACTAGCGGCGCTTCGGGAGCTTCGAGCTCTCGGCCAGGATGGCGCGGTCCACCACCGTAAACAGGTAGGCGTCGGGCGACAGGGTGCAGCCGCCGCGCACCAGATGGGCGAGCTGCGCGCCCTGCTCGCCATCGGGGATCATCACGCCGCGCACGCGCGCCGAATGCTCGGCGAGGAACACGGCCAGCGCCTTGCGCGCCTCCGGGTTCATCACATGTGCTTCCCTGCACGTGATGTAGGCGGCCTGGTCGAAATTGAGCGGCGGCATCTGGGCCTGGGCCGACGCCGAGAGGCCTACGAGAGCCGCACCGAGCGCGACGAGAAACCTTGAGGTCATCGAAAGCTCCGCGCTTACTTGCTGTTGCCGATGGCGGTGCCGCCAAGATAGCCGACCGCGCCGCCGATCAGGCCGGCGCCGACCACCGCGCCGAAGCTGCCGCCCGTCGCCAGGCCGATGCCGGTACCGGCCGCGGCACCGACCAGCGCGCCGGTCTGGCCGTCCGACAGGTTGCTGGTGTTGCAACCACCCAGGAAGCCTGCTGCGACGAGCAGCGTCAGGATCTTCGTCTTCATCACACTTCTCCCCCTGAGCACGCCTCCGTCACGGAGGCGTCATGTCCGCTTTCACCCAACCCTTATCAGGATTGAAGGTCGTCATCATCCCGGCGCGCTGCGCCGTATCGGGCCCGAGATCCTGCTGATAGACCTCGCCCTTGTAGTCGACGATGAAGGTCATCACCCCGGTCACGCCGTAGCGCACCGGCCAGGCGATGGCGGCGAAGCCGCCGATCATGCGGCCGTTCACGATGTAGTCGCGGGCACCGCCCGGTGCCGCGGCACCCTGCGCGTAGAGCAGGCGGAAGTAGTAGCCGTAGTGGCCGTCCGGCGACTTGCCGTCGACCTGGGCTCGGGCGACGGCTGGCCCCAGCGGGCTCTGCGGCTCGCCGGGCCTGGTCTCCCAGTAGAGGCCGTTCCTGGTGCCGGGCGAACTGAGCAGGCGGCGCGCATAGACGGGCGAGCCGGTCTTCATCGGATCCAACGCCGCGTAGTCGCGCTGGGCATCGACGATCGCAAGCATCGTCTGGACGACAGCAGCTTCGTCATGGCCGATCTGGCGCAGGCGCATTTAGCGCCAGCCCGCGACGGCATCGAAGCGCAACTCCGCGCCGTCCTTCACGATC
>JAKFVZ010000577.1 GCA_021732965.1 Reyranella sp. | reverse complement strand
CCATCAGCATGCCGATGGTGCTCCCCGCCCCCGCGCCGGGCGGACATACGACGCGGCTGACGCCGAGCTTGCGCGCCACGTGCCAGGCATGGACGGGTCCCGCGCCGCCGGTCGCCAGCAGCGCATATTCCGAGGGCACGCGCCCCCGCTCGGCGATGGCCACGCGCGCCGCGCCGGCCATGTTCTCGTTCACCACGTCGTGCACGCCGAAGGCCGCACGGCCCGGTTCGACGCCCAGCGCACCCGCGAGCTTGCCGAACGCAGCGTTCGTCGCCACCGCGTCGATCTTCATCGCGCCGCCCAGAAAGAAGTCGGCATTGAGATAGCCCAGGGTCAGGTCGGCGTCAGTCACCGTGGCCTCGGTGCCGCCGCGGCCGTAGCAGGCGGGTCCGGGCTGCGCGCCGCTGCTCTCCGGGCCGACATTCAGCGTGCCGAGGTCGCTTCGATGGGCGATCGAGCCGCCGCCGGCGCCGATCTCGATCAGCTCGACCGTGGCGATCTGGATCGGCAGGCCGGAGCCGCGCAGGAAGCGCTTCTCGCGGGCCGCCTCGAAGCCCCAGGCGACGAGCGGTTCGCCGTCGTCGACCAGCGCCAGCTTGGCGGTGGTGCCGCCCATGTCAAAGGCCAGCACGCGCTCGAGGCCGGCATTGCGCCCGAACCAGGCGCCGGCCAGCGCGCCGGCCGCGGGTCCGCTTTCGAGCAATTGCACCGGCGCCCGCTTGGCTTCGCTCACATGGGTGAGACCGCCGTTGGAGAGCATCAGGAACAGCCCGCCGGGAATGCCCTCCGCATGCAGCGCCTGCTCCAGCCTCTCGAGATAGATCTCGGCCAGCGGCCGCACATAGGCGTTGGCCACCGTCGTGCTGGCGCGCGGGTACTCGCGGATCTCCGGCGCGATGTCGGACGACAGCGAGATCGACAGGTTCTGGAAACGCTCGGCGACCGCCGCGCCGATCGCGCGCTCGTGCGCGGCGTTGGCGTAGGAATGCAGGAAGCAGATGGCGAGGCTTTCGACGCCCTGCTCCACGAGATCGGCGACCTCCGCGAGCGCCGCATCGACGTCCAGCGCGATCTCGACCGTTCCGTCGGGACCAAGCCGTTCCTTCGCCTCCCGGCGCCACGGCCGCGGCACCAGCGGCTTCGGCATCTCGATGAACAGATCGTAGAGCTCGTACTTGCGCTCGCGAGCGATCTCCAGCACGTCGCCGAAGCCTGCGGTAGTGAGCAGGCCGGTCTTCGCGCCCTTTCGTTCGATCAGCGCATTGGTGAACAAGGTCGTGGCGTGGACGACACGCCCGATCTCCTGCGGCTTCGCTCCCGCCTTCTCCAGCACGCGCCGTGTCCCTTCGAGTGCGCCGCGGGCCGGATCGTCCGGCGTCGTGCTTTCCTTCCAGATGACGGCCCGCCCGGTGCGCGGATCGTGGATGACGAGGTCGGTGAAGGTTCCCCCGATGTCGATGCCGAGGGAAAGCGGTGCACTCATTACACGTCCTTTGCTATTCGGCCTTCACATTGCCCTGCTTGGCAACTTTCGCCCAGCGCTCGCGGTCCTTGACGATGTAGGCGGCGAAAGCATCGGGCCCCTGTCCGATCGGCTCAAGGCCTTGCTTGGCCAGCGTTTCGGCATTCTTGGGGTCGGCGATCGC
The DNA here is from genome assembly GCA_021732965.1 of Reyranella sp. Classification (GTDB taxonomy): domain Bacteria; phylum Pseudomonadota; class Alphaproteobacteria; order Reyranellales; family Reyranellaceae; genus Reyranella. The sequence goes on along the minus strand of JAKFVZ010000577.1, from coordinate 7,973 downwards.
CTCCATGAACAACTTGGCGAGCGCGCCCTTGATGTCGGCCGGCAACCCGGCCGGGCCCATGAGACCGAACCAGTTGTTGATGTCGAGCGCCGGGATGTCCTTGGTGAGCAGCGGCAGTTCCGGTGCGAGCGCCGTCGGCTTCGCCGAGGCGAGCGCCAGCACGCGGACCCTCCCGCCACGGGCCTGGCCGATCAGTTCCGAGACGTTGCCGAAGAAGAGATCGACATTGCCGGCCGCCACGTCGGCGATCGCCGGGGCGCCGCCACGATAGGGAACGTGGATCAATTTCAGCCCACCCGCTTCGGCGGCCAGGAACTCCGCACCGAGCTGGTTGGTCGAACCGAGGCCGGTCGAGGCATAGCTCACCTTGCCCGGATTGGCCTTTGCATAGGCAACGAACTCCGGAATGGTCTTGAATGGCGCATCCATCCGCACGATCAGCGCCATGGGCACGCCGACCAGATTGCAGATCGGCGTCAGTTCCTTGTCGAGATCGAGCGGGATCTGCGAACCCGGCACCACGGGACCGACCGCGAGCTGACCCATGATGCCGATGCCCACCGTGTAGCCGTCGGCCGGCGCCTGGGCGACCGCCTTCAGCGCAATGAAGCCGCCGGCGCCGGTCTTGTTTTCGACGATGACGGTGTAGCTATGCTGGCGCTGGATCGTTTCCGCAGCGATCCGGGCAGCCATGTCGGCCGTTCCACCCGGCGCATATCCCACGAGGATCTTGATCGGTTGTTTCGGCACCCACTGCTGGGCGCGCGCCGATCCGGCGGCAAGAACGAGCGGAGCAGCAAACAGGCTTCGGCGCAGCATGACGACCCCCAATCCCAAACCCGATGCCGAGCGTCAGGCAAGGCCCGTGCCGGGTCAAGGCATCGCGCTTGAGATGAAACGGTCTTCGGGTAGTCTCCGCCCGCATGCCTCTCACCCAACCCGCCGCCGATGTCTGGACCATGGTCGCCGACATCGCCGAGCAGACGCCCAATGCGCCGGCCCTCGTTCACGGCGACCGGACGATCTCCTTCCTCGAACTCACCGAAAGCGCGCGCCGCGCAGCGCAGGGGCTCGCCGACCTCGGCGTCGGCCCGGGCGATCGTGTGGCTCTCTGGCTGCCCAATGTGCCGGCCTATCCGATCCTCTATCTCGCCTGCGTGCGGCTGGGCGCGATCGCCGTGGCGGTCAACACGCGCTACCGCTCGGTCGAGGTCGCCGACATCGTGGGCCGCTCCGGCGCCAAGGTGCTGGCCTGCGCGCCCGGCTTCCGGCGAATCGATTTCCTGTCGATCCTTGCCGGCATCGAGCCGGATGCGCTCGACAGACTAGCGGCCATCGTCACCGTCGGCGACGAGCCTGCTTCAGTGCCGTCCGCCATCGAACGGCTGCGGCGCGTACCTTTCGAACGCCTGCTGTCACGTCCGCGTCTCGGACTGAACAACGCCAGGGCCAGCGCCCCCTGCAACATCTTCACCACCTCCGGTACGACCAGTGCGCCCAAGTTCGTCCTCCATCGCCAGGGTGCGATCGCCAGCCACGCTCAGCAGGTGGCCCGCGCCTTCGGCCTCACCGCGCCCGAAACGCTGTCGCTCTCGATCCTGCCCTTGTGCGGCGTCTATGGCTTCGACCAGACGATGGCGACGCTGGCCGCCGGCAAGCCCTGCGTGCTGGTCGAATCCTACGAGATCGACGAGATCGCGCGGCTGATCGCCCATCACCGCCCGACCACTCTGTTCGGCAGCGACGACATGTACGCCCGCCTGCTCGACGAGGTGCCCGGCGACCATCCTTTCCCGTCGGTGAAGTGGGCGGGCTACGCCGCGTTCAATGCGTCGCTCGACGACATCGCGGAGACGGCCGAGACACGCGGCCTGCGTCTGTGCGGTCTCTATGGGATGAGCGAGGTCCAGGCCCTCTACTCGCTGCAGCCGATCGACTCCGACGTCGCGCTTCGCAAGAAGGGCGGCGGCGTGCCGACCTCGCCGCTCGGTCATGTCCGCGTGCGCGACCCGGAGACGGGCGAACTGCTGGGTGTCGGCCAGCCGGGCATGCTCGAATGCGCCGGCCCTTCCCTGATGGTCGGCTATTACGGCAACGACACGGCGACGGCCGAGACCGTGACTGCCGACGGCTACGTGCGAACCGGCGACCTCGCCGAACTCGACGGGCGCGGCGGCTTCACGTTCCTCAGCCGCATGGGCGACGTGTTGCGGTTGTCGGGCTTCCTGGTGAATCCGCTCGAGATCGAGACCCATTTGCAGAAGCTGCCGGGCATCGCCGGCTGTCAGGCCATCGCGGTGCCGCGCCCCGAGGGCGTCCGAGCGGTCGCGTTCGTGATCCTCAGCCCGGGTGAGACGCTCGACGAGGCCGCCGCCATCGCGCACTGCAGGCACGGCCTCGCCAACTACAAGGTGCCGATGCGCGTCTTCGCGGTCGACGACTTCCCCAAGACGCCCTCGCCCAACGGCTTCAAGATCCAGCGCGCGCGGTTGCGCGATATGGCGCTGGAACGGCTCTAGGACCTCATTGGAGCGCGCCACTCCAGTGGCGCTCAAGCTTCATGAGCGCCACTGGAGTGGCGCGCTCCATTGATGGTCTTCGCCTCAACGCCCCTTGAATTTGGCCGGCTTGCGCTTCTCGGTGAAGGCCCGCGCCGCTTCCTGGAAGTCTTCAGACAGATAGAGCCGCTCGGGCGCGGTCTGGTGCATGATCTCGCGCGTCATGCGGTCCATGTACCAGCGCCGCGTCCGCACCGTGGAGCGTACGCTGAGCGGCGGGTTCTTCACGACGTCGCGCGCAAGCTCGCGCGCCATGTCGAGATATTTGCCCTTCGGCGCCACACGATTGATCAGGTTCGCCCTGAACGCCTCCTCGGCGGTGAAATAGCGACCGGCAAGGGCCGCCTCCATCGCGAAGGCGCCGCCGCCCCGGAACTGCATGATGCCCCAGTAGCGGCCCGCGCCGAGGCCGCGCGACGTCTCGGTGATCTGAAAGCGCGTGCCCTCCTCCGCGACGATAAGGTCGCACTCGAGCACGATGCCGACCGAGAGGCCGAGCACGTAGCCGTGCGGCGCGGCGATGACGGGCTTCCAGTTCACCGACTTTGTGAGCAGGTCGGCAGAGTGCGTCCCGCGCCCCTGCGGCCCGCCCAGCCGCATGAACTCCTCGCGGCTGCGCAACTGGCGCTGCTTCACGTCGGCGCCGCTCGAGAAGGCGCGGCCGCGACCCGTGATGATCGCGATCTGCGCCTCGTCCTCCATGTCGAACCGGTGCAGCGCGTCCGAGAGCGCGCCGACCAGTTCGTCGTTGAAGGCGTTCAGCTTGTCCGGGCGATTGAGCGTCAGGGTGACGATCTCGCCGTTCCGCTCGTAGTCGACGAGCGTACCTGTCTGGCTTTGGGTCATCGTTCCTCCTGACGCGAGCATTTGCCCCGGCGGTCGGAAATGCAATGCTGCCGCTTCGAAAGGGAGAGAAACGATGGCCAAGCGCAAAAGCGTCAACTACCCGGGCTACAGCCACCAGAATCCGATTCCCAATGCCAGCCGCATCGGTAACATCGTGATGTCGAGCATCATGAACGGCACCGAGCCCGGCACGCGCAACGTCCCGCCCGACCTCGGCGCGCAGGTCACCAACATCTTCAAGCACATCAAGCTGTGCGTCGAAGCCGCCGGCGGCACGCCCGACGACATCATCAAGATCAATTTCTGGATGAAGCAACCGTCGACCGGCCGCGCCGCGCTGAACGATGAATGGGTGAAGATGTTCCCAGACGAGGCCTCACGCCCGGCCCGTCACACGCTTCAGCTCTCGGGCGACAGCCCGCACCAGGTGACCTGCGACTTCACCGCCGTGATCGGAGGGTAACAGGCCGATCGAGCATTCAGCAGAGCCCCTCTCAACCTGAATTTCAGCGCGCCGTTCCCCGAAATCCGCCGGCGAGCAGGAAGGCTCGCACGCCGGCGTCATTGCTCAAGCCGGCCGCCCTTCTTGCCGATGTCCAGACCGCGTCCTCGTCACCCGACAGCCAGGAGACGCGGGCACGCGCCGCCCAGAACGGCTGGTAGCGGGCTACGTTGGGAATCTGGTCGAGTTGCTCAAGGGCGGCTGCGGGATTGCCATACTCGGCATGAGCGACCGCGCGCGCGACTAGCACACCCGTCGTCGGCGCAAACCGGGCCAGGGCGTCGTAGAGGTGCACCAGCGGCTCGGCGAAGCGCTCGCCGGTCATCCGTTGGTGGGCGTGAAGCGACTGGATCGCGGCTTCGGTCTGGAACCGGCCTGGTGCGGCCTTGCGGGCGGCGGATCGCAGGTGGGTTTCGGCTTCTTCGATCATGCTTCGCGACCACAGCGTCATGTCCTGCTCATGGAGCGGCACGAACGCGCCGTTCGCGGAGCGGCGGGCAGCGCTGCGCGCCTGGCAGTGGAGCATCAGCGAGAGCAGCCCCATGACTTCGGGATCGTCCGGCAACAGGTGACGGAGCAGCCGGGCGAGCCAGATCGATTCGGTCGCCAGGCTTCGAAGCTTGCTGTCGGCACCCGTAACGTCCTCCCAGGCGGTGCCGTAGGCGGCGTAGATGGCGGACAGTACGGAACCGATACGCGCCGGCGCCTCGCGGGGATCGGGAACGGAAAAGGCAATCCCGGCATCGCGGATCTTGCGCTTGGCGCGCACCAGCCGTTGGCCCATCGTGGCTCCGGACACGAGAAAGCTCGCCGCGATCCGTTCGGCATCGAGGCCGAGGACGGTCTGCAGCATGAGCGGTGCCTGTGCCTCGGCGTCGATTGCGGGGTGGGCGCAGACGAACATCAGCGCCAGCCGATCGTCCCCGAAGGAATCAGGCCGGGCCTCGTCGCGTTCCTCGTCCAGCATCCGCAGCACGGTCTCTGCCGCGGCCGCCGTCCGGCGTCGCCCCGCGGCGTGGCCGATGCTGCGGCGCGCGACCGTCATCAGCCAACCCACGGGGTTTGCGGGCACGCCGTCGCGAGGCCATTGCGCGAGCGCGGCGGCGAAGGCATCGGCCAGGGCATCCTCGGCCGCGGCGATGTCGCGCGTGCGCGACGCGAGGATCGCCAGAAGCTTGCCGTACGAGGATCGCGCCGCGGCCTCCGCTTCGCGGGCGGCGGCGCGGCGCTCCTCGTCCATCATGCGGCCGGAGGCGGCAGCACAGGACGGATTTCGACGGATCCGGCCGACACGCACGGCGCGCGCGCCGCCCATTCGAGCGCAGCGTCGAGGTCGACGACGTCGAGGATCACGTAGCCGCCAAGGATTTCCTTGGTATCGGCGAAAGGACCGTCGACCACATGGCGGTTGCCATTCTCGACCCGGATCGTTGTGCTGACATCGGGCGGCTGGAGGCCGTTGCCGCTGACCATCGCGCCGCTTTGCGCAATGGCCTGCATGTAGGCGGTCCAGCCACCCCAGTAGGCATCCGCCTTCGTCGGATCGGTGCGCTTGCCGAGTTCTTCGGTCGTCTCGTTGAAGAGGAGCATGTAGTGCATCGGAACATTCCCTTTCGAGTCAGGACGGAGAGGCATCTCCGGCCGAGCGGCGATTGGCGCTCGGGAGTATGTGCGTCAGCCCCACCTCATTTCGACAGCGTCCGGTCGAGAATCTGCTTCGGGTGGTTTTGCCTCTCCGCTGGGGCCCTGCCCGAAAGTCGAGGCGGCTCCGCGAAAACGCTGGGCCGGGCCAGGGGCCGAGAGAGTCAAACGACAGAAGGAACGGGCTAGCGCCCTGGCAGCCGCAGATCGGTAACTGCAGCGCCGACGAAAATCTGCGGCATGGAGGGCTTGCGGATGCCCATGCTCCTTTCGAGGTTCTGCACGCAGGTCCTCGTGGCCTGCGCCAGCTGGCCCCAGGTCGAAGCCGCGTCGAAGTTCTGCAGCAGGCACTGGTCGTAGTAGGTGAAACGGTCGCCGGCCCCGCAGCCGAAGCTGACCCGATCGGCCGCCGCCGCCGTCAGCACCACGCGGTTGGGCTGGCGCATACCGGGCGTCAGGAAGATGCCGCTATGACAGGCCGAGACCACGACGACCGTCGGAAGGTTGCCGCAGCCCGCGTCCAGGGCGGCGTCGAGCGTGCCGGGCCCGATCACCCCTTTGGCCTGCCGCAGCACGACACCGGTTTCGTCGCCATGGCTCGTGATGAAGGCGAAGCACGCTTGCGCACCGCCGGCATTGCGCAAAGCGTTGGAGACGTTGGCGGCGCTGGCGACTTCCGCCGAGGGATTTCGGGCGGGGTCCGAGGTCAGGATGCGGATGTCCCGTACGCCGCGGACCGACAACCGGTCACGCAGGGCGTCGATCCCGTTGTCGAAGGACGGGCTGTTGTTGTCGCCCGCAATCAGCACCGCATGCCAGCGCGCCGCCGGGATGCCGCCGGGCGCCGATGCGAGGGTCGTGGCGCGACCTGCCGGAGGGGCCACTTCGGTGCCCGGCATGCAGGCAACGATCGAGACCAGCAACGCGACCATGGCGCCGACGCGAACCAACATACCTTCGTGCTCCCGCTGGGCGGACTTTCAATCCTGCGGCCTGGCTCCGACGACCCGCAGCGCCATGTCGGTGTAGAGCTTCGCCATCTGCTCCTCCGCAAGGTCGCCGCCCGGACCGTACCACATCGAGACATGGGTACACTGGTCGAGCAGCGCCATGGCGATCGCCTTGAGATCGTGTTTTCCCTCGATACGCGGCGGATCGAACACGCCGCGCTCTATTCCCTGCGAGAGAATGGTCACGACGATGTCGCGGATGGCGCGGCGGCTGCGCCGTATGTCGGCCACGCGCGCGCTGTCCAGCCAGCCGATCTCGCGATTCGCCACCAGCGCCTCGATCCTCAGTCGGCAATGCCGCATGACATAGACACGCACGAAGGCCGCGAGCTGCGCGCGCGAGTCGCTTCCCGCCCCCGCCACGGCCTGCTGGCACAGTCGCTCCAGCTCGCCCTGGGTGGAGGCGATGATGTCGTGCAGCAGTTCGTCCTTGGACTTGAAGTGATTGTAGAGCGCGCCTTGCGTGAGCCCGCAGGCCTTCATGATGTCGCGCACCGTGACGACCGGATAGCCGCGCTCCGCGAACTGGGCGAAGGCCGCGGCACGAATGGCCTCGACCGGCGGACGTGCGTCGCGGTCCACGGCCTCAGGCGGTCCGTCGCCGGCGTCGACCGTCTTGCGCTTGCTCATCGCGATGCTCCGCCCATGTTGGCAACGATCGACCACGCGAGATCGGCTGCCGGCTTCACCAGCTTGCCGGACTCCGCGGCACGCACGTTCGACGCCGTGCCGTCGAGCGAACGCGCATAGACGCCCTGGCGGATGCACGACACGCGGAACAGATTATAGGCCATGTAGAATTCCCACAGGGCGGGCTCGGGAGCGGCGCGGCCGGCGAGCTTGCAGTAGTAACTCACCATCTCCGCCTCGGTCGGCAGACCGAGCTCATCGAGGTCGTGCCCCAGCAGGCCGTTCCAGTCCTTGGGCGTGCGCCAGAGCATGCAGAGGTAGGCGAGTTCGGCCAACGGGTCGCCGAGTGTCGAGATCTCCCAGTCGATGATGCCGAGCACCCGCGGCTCGCTGGCGTGGAAGATCATGTTGTCGAGACGGAAGTCGCCATGGACCAGGACGGTCTCGTCGTTCGCAGGCAGGTTGGCCGGCAACCATTCGAACAGCCGGTCCATCGACTCGATCTTCTCGGTTTCCGACGCCTTGTACTGCTTTCCCCAACGAGAGATCTGCCGGGCGACATAACTGCCGGGGCGGCCGAAATCGGCCAGGCCGAGCGCGGCGTAGTCGACGAGATGAAGCCGGGCGAGCGCCTCGAACTTGGCGCGGTAGATGGCGAGGCGCCCCTCCCTGGGTACGTCCGGCAGGGTCGGGTCCCACAGCACCCGCCCGTCGCAGTATTCCATTATATAGAAAGGAGTGCCCACGACGCTCTCATCGCTGCTCAGTGCGTAGGCGCGGGGCGTC
>JAKFVZ010000578.1 GCA_021732965.1 Reyranella sp. | reverse complement strand
AGGATCGTCGGCCATGAGATCCTTCCAGTCGGACATGAAATTCTGCCTCTCCCACGCGTAGCGTCTCGCATTTCCCGCCTTGCCGCGCGATGCGGATTCGCGATGCATCAGGACAGAATCAGGAGTTAACACGCTCTTCCATCCGCGCTGTGCCAGACGAAGGCAGAGGTCCACGTCCCCCAGTTCGATCGGATACTTGTTTTCATCGAAGCCGCCCACTGCATCAAATTTGCATTTCTCGACGACGAGGCATGCACCGGTGACCGCGGAGACTTCGTGCGGAACCGAGAGGCGTCCGAGATAGCCTTCGTCGGTTGGGTCTGCACCGACGTCGATATGCGCCGCATATCCGCCCAGACCGAGGACGAGCCCGGCATGTTGAACGCGCCCGGAGCCGTACAATGGCTTCGGACCCACCGCGCCGACGTCAGGCCGAACCGCCCATCGGACGAGGCGGGAGAGCCAGTCCGAGCGGATCGTTTCGGTATCGTTGTTGAGAAAGACGAGGACGCGCCCTTGCGCAAGCGCGGCTCCCTGATTGCACAGAGACGCGAAGTTGAAGGGTCCCGGCGCACCGAGGACGCGGACACCGGGCCTTTTCCGAGCCTCGTCGAGCAACTCGAGCGCAGCAGGTTGCTCGCTGCCATTGTCGACGATCAGCAGTTCGAAGTCGCGGGGCGAGGTTTTCTCGAGACTGGCAAGACATACCGCCAGAAGGTCGGCGCGATCGCGCGTCGGGACGATCAGCGTGGAGGTCGCTTGCAGATCTTCCTCCGGGACCCGGGACGAGACCGCAACTGTGTTCGCGCCCTGTTGTGCCTCACCGGCCTTCGTCAGCAAGACCCGCCGGAGGTGGCCTACGGGGCCTCGTGCCCGCGAGAAAAGCCCGTCCCATGTCGAGGGCCGCATGAAATCCGCCGACGAGATGACGCCCTGCCCGTCGAGGATGCGGCGCCGGAAGTAAACGGCCCGCCCGACATAGGCCCGGGCGCTGTGGAGGATCGGGCTCCAGTCCGGCTTCAGTTCCGGAGCGAAGTACCGCCCTCCGGCGCCGATCGAATCCTCATCCGCATAGAAAAGGGACGTGTCGGGGCACGACCCCGCAAAACTGGCAACGGCGGCCATTGTGTGCTCGGGAACGACGTCGCCGGCAAGGATCGGCAAAACGATGTCGGTCGCTTCGAGACCATCCCAGAGTCGTTCAGCACCCTCGGCTGCCCCGATGCACACGCATGGACGCTCGCCGGCCGGCGCCATCGGCTCGCCGACGAGGACGAGCGACCAGTTTCGGTACGATTGACGTCGGAGTGACGCCAGCGTCGCCGACAGTAGTTGTGGACTGTCTCCACCGGGCACGTGGACGATGGCGCGGAGATGCGGGGCCTCCTCCTCGTTCGCATCACCGGCATCCACCCCGCCGGGGTCGAGCTCCCGCTCGCTGCCGGTGCGCCACTCGTGGTAACGCGACAGCGGCGTCGCATTCAGAACTTCCTCCAGCAGGCCGATCGCATCCGGCGTACGGCCCAGCAGCCTCAATCCCCCCGCAGCTACGGCCTTCCAGAAGTTCCGCTTGCCGGCGAGCGTCAGAACTTCGCGAAACGACAAGGCTTCACAGGAGGTCAGCGAGAATCCGGCGAGCGGCAATCCGGGCGGCAACACGATCCGGGCATGACGGGTCTGACCAGGGACCGAACCCACCCATTCACCGGTTCCAAACAGCGCAGCCCCCATGGCGGTTTGCATCTCCTCGCCGCCGGTGTCGAAGCGAATGACCGGCCGCGCGGCCGACCGGCACAGCGCCATTCGATAGCGAAGACGCAGCCAGCAACGTGCCGGCATATCATCCGGCAGCCGCACCATTAATTGCGCTTTATCTGCAATTTTATCTATGAGAGCATCGGATACTCCGAGAGTGGCTCGCCGCTCAATCACAATTGCCTGCCGGAACCGCTTTCGAAGCTGACGCGTTTCTCACCTTTGTGTCGCCCCCCAAATGCGGCCATCCAGTAACGCCGGGATTCGTATTCATTATACCAAGCTTAACGAACGTCCGAATGGATCCTGATCGTGAACGGCACGGTCGACGCAAGAACAACACAATCACTATTTAATCGCGGCTTGGTGGTTTGATGTTGCACATGAAAATGGCTAAGGCATCACCGTGGGGACTGGGGATTTTCGAATGATTTGCGGACGGTCGAAGACAACGGCGGGATACGCCGGCAAGCAGGCCGCAAAATGACACGCCGGGATGAAGTCGCCATCGTCGGCTACGCCTGCCGCATGCCGGGCGCGCGCAACAGCGACGAGTTCTGGAAGCTGCTGCGCACGAATCGTTGCAGCGTCAGCCACATCACGCCCGATCGCTTTCCCGCGCAGCGCTACTATCATCCCTCCCCTGACCAGATAGGTCGCAGCTACTCTTTTGCCGCCGGCGTCATTGACGATGTCTGGGGATTCGACGCAACAGCCTTCGGCATGAGTCCGCGCGAAGCGGAGCAGGTCGATCCGCAGCATCGTCACCTGCTCGAAGTCACGCACGACGCCATCGCCCATGCCGGCATTCGCCCCTCGACGCTGGCCGGCCGTCCCATCGGCGTCTATGTCGGCGCCTCTTCTGTCGATCACGCCGCGCACTTCTTCGCCGATCCGTCGGCCGCCGGCATGCACATGATGACGGGCAACTCGCTCAGCATCATGGCCAACCGCATCTCCTATACCTTCGATCTGCGCGGACCGAGCCTGGCAATCGATACGGCCTGTTCCTCGTCGATGGTCGCTCTCGACATGGCCGCAGAGGCGATCCGCAACGGATCGATCGACACTGCCATCGTGGGCGGCGTCAATCTGCTGCTCTCGCCGTTTTCCTATGTCGGCTTCTCGCGGGCCTCGATGCTGTCGCCGACCGGGCTTTGCCGTCCGTTCGACGCCTCGGCCGATGGATACGTTCGCGCCGAGGGCGCGATCGTCGTCGTGCTCCGCTCGATGTCCTCGGCACTGAAGGCCCGCAGCCGGGTCCATGCCGTGATCGTGGGCTCAGGCGTGAACCAGGATGGCCGCACCACCGGCATGTCGCTGCCGTCTGCCGACTCGCAGCGACGGCTGCTCGACCAGGTCTACGGCGACTTCGGCGTCGATCCCGCCGATCTCAGCTTCGTCGAGGCACACGGCACCGGCACACGGGTCGGCGATCCGATCGAGGCTGATGCCCTGGGCAAGGGCCTCGGCCAGAAGCGGACGCAACCTCTCCCCATTGGTTCGGTCAAATCCAATGTCGGCCATCTCGAACCGGTTTCCGGTCTGGCCGGCCTGCTGAAGTCCGTCATCGCACTCAACCGCGGCATGGTTCCGGCAACGCTGCACCAGCGAGCGCCGAATCCCGATATTCCGTTCGACGACCTCAACCTGGAGGTCATCGGCCAGAACCGTCGCCTCCCCGATCAGCGCGGGCCCGAACTGGTCGGCGTCAATTCCTTCGGATTCGGCGGCACCAACTCGCACGTCATCCTGCGCAGCGACCGGACGATCGCCCATCTCGTACAGGTCAACAACACCGCCACGCCGCCGCCCCTGCTGTTGACGGCCCACAGCGGCGAGGCCCTCACGGCCCTGGCCGCGGACTATGTCGAGAAATGGCCCGCGGCCGCGCGCGACGCCACCTCCTTCATCTCGGCCAGCGCCTACCTTCGCGATGCGCTCCCGCACCGCCTCGTCGCTCGCGGCAGGACGACGGACGAAATCCGTCACCACCTCGCCTCTTTCGCCAAGGGCGAGCCCACGGCCTCGGTGCTGACGGGCCAAGCCCTGGGCAGCGACCAGCCTCTCACCTTCCTGTTCTCCGGAAACGGCTCGCAGTGGGCCGGCATGGGACGGGACGCCTGGGAAACGAACCCGGTCTTCCAGAACGCTCTCCGGGACATCGACGGGCGCTTCTCGAAAGTTCAAGACTGGTCGATCGTCGATGTCCTGTTCGCCGACGACCTGGCTCCCCGGTTGCGCCGGGCAACCTTTTCGCAGCCCCTGCTGCTCGCCCTGCAGGTTGCCACCGTTCGCGCCCTCGAAGAGCGCGGCATCGTCGCCGCAGCCACTCTGGGGCACAGCGTCGGCGAGATCGCCGCGGCCTGGTGCGCCGGTGCCCTGAGCCTCGACCAGGCGATCGAGGTCGTCATCGCCCGCAGCCGTCATCAGGAAGTGGTGCGCGGCAGCGGCGGCATGGCGGCACTGATGTTGAGCGACCGCGAAGCTCGCCGCTTCCTCAAGACCGCGGGCGCGCCCGGCGTCGAGATCGCTGCGGTCAACAGCTGGCGAAGCGTTACCGTGTCGGGAAGCATCGCTGACATCGATCGGGTGCTGCAGGCGGCAGCCGACATGCGGATCAGCGCCCGGCGCCTCGATCTCGACTATCCATTCCACAGCGCCTTGATCGATCCCGTGCGAGCGCCGCTGCTGCGCGAGCTGCAGGGGCTGCGACCGCTGCCGGTCCACAAGCGCTTCATTTCTTCGGTGACCGGCGGCGTCGCGACCCCCGAAATGCTCGGCGCCGAGCACTGGTGGCACAACGTCCGCGAGCCGGTGCAGTTCGAGCCCGCCCTGAACGTCCTCCTCAACGACGGGATGCGTGTATTCGTCGAGGTCGGGCCGCGCCCCATCCTGACCAGCTTCGTGCGCGATGTGCTGCGCGAGTCCGGCACGCGTGGGGTCGTCGTCGAGACGATGAGCGAGGCCGACGGTCAGAAGGCTTCCGATCCGATCGAGCGTGCGGCATCCAGGATTGCGCTGGCCGGCGGCAAGGTCGAGATGCAGCGCTTCTTCGGCCCCGCGCCCGCCACGGCCGTCGCCCTGCCGCTGTATCCCTGGCAACATACGCACTTCAAGATTCATCCGACCGAAGAGGCCACCACTACTCTCCTGGCGGAGGTGCATACCGATCCCCTGCTGGGCGTTCGTCCACGGCTGGACGGCGCGGAGTGGTTCTCGACGATCGATCCGGCGCTGTTCCCCTGGATCTCCGATCACAAGGTCGGGGACGTACCCGTTCTTCCCGCAACGGCTTATGTCGAGACGATGCTGGCCGCGGCGCGGCAGATTCATCCGGATGGAGCCCTGGAACTCCGCGACCTCGACATCCTCCGCCCGCTCGTCTTCGACGGCAAAACGTCCTTCGAGACATCCGTGCGCTTCGCGCACGAGACGGGAATCGTCGAGTTGCTCTCGCGGCAGCGCGGCGGCGGCGCAGGCTGGACGCTAAACGCACGTGGCATCGTCGGGCGGTCGCCGATCGCCGGCAAGGCGATGGTCGTTCCGGAAGCGCCGGATCACGCGATCGTCGTCCCCAGGAGCAGCGTCTATGCCTGGGCGCGCGATCTCGGCTTCGACTACGGCCCTACGTTCCAGCGGACCCGTCAGGTGGTCTTCCCGGAACCGAAATTGGCAATTGCCACGCTCGACCGCCCCGAAGAGCTCGTGAGCGGCACGAGGATCATCGACATAACGGCCCTCGACGCCGCGTTCCACGCGCTGTTCGCCTCCGAGGAGGCCGGGGTCGCGGACATGCCGATGAAGCGCATGCTGCCCGTCCGCTTCGGCAGCGTCCGCGTGTTCGAAACCGGCACCATCGCCACGCGCGTGACCGCCCGGACGCTGCGGCAGTCCCTCAGCTCCATGGTGGTCGACATCGATCTCTGGGACGAGCACGGCAAGATCGTCGTGTCGGCGCAGAACGTCCGGCTGGTCGAAGCGCCGGCTGAATTGGCCGTCGACCCGAAGTCTCTCAGCTACCGCACCGCGGCCTGGAAGCTCGACCGTCCGGGTCTGCCGTCGACGCTTTCCCCCGGCAACGTGGATCTCGAGCGCCCCGCCGGCACGGCGGCCGCCCTCTCGGAAGCCCTTCTTCTGCTGGAAGCCGGAACCTTGCGGGCAAGCTGGTCAGCCCTCGTGGGCGACAACCTGTCCGACCACGGGAATGAGCAGGCTTCCGACGACGACTCTCCCTGGTCCAGTTACCTGCGGTCGGCCCTGCTCTGGCATCTCGAAGCCAAGAACCTCGCCGTCGAACGCGACGGCGTGCGCACGCTCTCGCCCATCTGCGACCTTCCCGAGATCGCCTCCATTGCGAGCACGCTCCTGTTGCGTCATCCGACCATGGCGGCCGAAGCCGCCAGTGTCTCGCGGCTCGAGAGCATCATCGGTCGCCTCAGCAAGGGCGATCCGAGCGCGGTCAGCGAACTCGCCTCGCCCCATTGGCGCAATCTGGGTGTCGCGTCGAACCAGATTGGCTGGCTCCGCGATGCCGTGACGGCGGACGTGATCGCTGCCGTGTCGGGCCATGACGGCAGCCGGCTGCTGCGGCTGTTGATGGTTGGTGCCGACCATTCCTCCACAGCGGTCGATCTCAGCGCAAGACTTCCGAACGTCGAGATCATCCTCACGGACCTCGACGACGATCGCCTCGAGCAGGCAAAGGCCAGCATCGGCGACGAAGCGCCGCTCGTGCGCTGCATGACGTGGTCGCAACTCGAGACACTCGCGCCGGCCTCGCTGGATCTCGCCTTCGCGATCGACGTCCTGAGCGAGATCGCCGCCACGCGCGACGACGGCCTTACGGTCGTCACGCGGCTGTTGCGACCGCAGGCACCGCTCATCGCCGGCGAACTCGCGCCCGGCATCTTCTGGGACATCGTTCGTGGAAGCCGCCGCCGCTGGTGGACCCGCTCGGCCAACACCGAGTTTCCGGTCGGTGCCCTCTTGACCGACCAGGAATGGATCGACGAACTCGAGACCGCAGGCTTCAACGGCGTCTCGGTGTCACCCGTTCAGGGCGAGGCACGCATCGGCGTGATCGTTCGCGGCCGCTCGGGCGGCAGCGCCGACCGCAATCCCCCATCATCCTCTGAACCGGCCGTATTCGGCTGGCAGGGCGGGGCCGCGGCCGACCTCCGTGTTGCGACCGGCGCGGGCGGTACCCCGAGGTCCGATCAGCCGGCTCCCACCGACTTCGTCCTGGCGATCCCGGCGGCCAACGGCAGCGATGATCCGGTCGCGGCCCTTGGCGGCCATCTCGACGATATCGCAGAACTGTGCCGGCGCCTGGCGGATGCCCCTGCCCGGCTCTGGATCGTCGTCGATTTCGGCACCGAAGAGTCCGTCCCCCTCGAACAGCCGCTCTGGTGCGCCCTCATTGCCGCGACCCGCGTCGCCCGCAACGAGTATCCGGGTCTGCATATCCGTTGCCTCGGACTCTCGGGCCAGCCGCGGTCGCGCGTCGTCGAACAGGCAGCCGACGAAATGCTCGCCCCCGGTGAAGAACGTGAGGTGTTCTTTGCCGGTGAGCGCAGGATCGTCTTCCGGGTTGAGCGCGGCGCCACGCCTCCCCGCCTGCCCCAGCCGCTTCCCGACAACGTCGCCCTGCGCCTCGCGACCCGCCAGGGCGCCGGCCGTGGCGTGCTGGGCTGGGTGCCCGAGCTGCGCAAGGCGCCCGAGGCCGGCGAGGTCGAAATCGAGGTCGCGACGACGGGCCTCAACTTCCGCGACGTGATGTGGAATCTGCGTCTGCTTCCGGAAGAAGCGCTGGAAGACGGCTATGCCGGTCCCGGCCTCGGCATGGAGTGTGCCGGCACGGTGGTCACCGTCGGTCCCGACGTGAAGGACTTCGCGGTGGGCGACCGGGTGCTGGCCTTCGTGCCGGGCGCCTTTGCCAGCCACGTCATCGCGCGCACCTTTGCGGTGAGCAAGCTGCCCGGCCAGCTCTCCCTCGAGGACGCCACGACCCTGCCCGTGGCGTTCCTGACGGCCTACTATTCGCTCGTGCATCTCGCCCGCCTGGAAGCTGGCGAGACCGTGCTGATCCATGGCGGCGCCGGCGCGGTCGGTCTTGCCGCCCTGCAGGTCGCCAAGCGTCGGGGCGCGACCATCATTGCGACGGCGGGCACCGGCGAGAAGCGCGCGCTTCTCCGCAATCTCGGCGCGGACTTCGTCTGCAACTCGCGAACCCTGGCTTTTGCCGAAGAGGTGATGGGCTTCACCGGCGGAAAGGGTGTCGACGTCGTGCTGAACTCGCTGGCGGGCGAGGCGATGATCCGTTCGATGGACTGCCTGAAGCCGTTCGGACGGTTCATCGAGCTGGGCAAGCGCGACTTCTACGCCAATACCCATCTCGGCCTGCGGCCACTCCGCCGCAACCTGAGCTACTTCGGTGTCGACGTCGACCAGCTCATCGGCGCTCACAAGGACCTCTCGCAGCAGCTGTTCGCGGACATCGTCGCGCTGTTCGAGCAGGGGGACTTCTCTCCGCTGCCGCATCGCATCTTCGACGGAGCGCATATCGCCGACGCGTTCCGGTTGATGTAGCGTGCCGGCCATATCGGGAAGATCATCGTGTCGCCTTCACGCCAGGCCAGTGGCGCCGAAGTGCCGGTCAATACCTTCCCGGTGGACGCGGAGGGCTGGCATGTCGTCGTCGGCGGCACCAGCGGCTTCGGTCTGGCGACCGCGGAATGGCTGGCGGATCGCAATGCCCGTCACCTCGCACTGGTCAGCCGCTCCGGACATCTCTCCGAGGCCGTTGCCGAACAGGTCGAGGCGCTGCGCGGCAAGGGCGTGACGGTCGAGGTCGCGGCGGTCGACGTGACCGACGCCGCAGCCCTGAAGCGCTTCATCGATCAACTCGGTCGCGGGCGCCCCATCAAGGGTATCGTCCACGCCGCCATGGTGCTCGACGACCGCCTGATCCAGGGCACCGACCGGGAGTCGATCGAAACCGTGCTGCGCCCCAAGGCGAGCGGCGCGCTGAACCTGGAGCGTTTGGCCGGCGGTCTCAAGCTCGACTACATGCTGCTTTTTTCCTCCGCCACCACGCTGTTCGGCAACCCGGGACAGTTCAACTACGTCGCCGGTAATGCCTATGTGGAGGGCGTTGCGCGCCGCCTTCGCGTCCGCGGGCTGCCCGCGCTCGCCGTTGCCTGGGGCGCGATCGAGGATGCCGGTTATCTCGCCCGGCATATCGAAGCCAACGCCAGCCTGAAGCGGCGCTTCGCCTCCACCCTCATGCCGGCCCGCATGGCGCTCAACGGGCTGGATTGGGCGTTTGATGCGCAGGGACGACAGATCGCCGATGCCTGCGCGATCGCTCGCGTCGACTGGGCCATGGCCAAGCGTGAACTGGCGGCCGTGCGTGCCCCCACATTCAACGCAATCGACACCGGAAGCGCCTCCCGTCAGTCCGGCCAGGCCGCCGTCACCCTCGAACGCCTGCGCGCGATGCCGGCGGAGGAAGCGACCGCCGCGCTGCTCGACATCGTCGTCGAAGAGATCGCGCGCGTGCTTCGCCTCCCGCCCAAGGAGATCGATCGCCACCGGCCGCTTGCAGATATCGGCATGGACTCGCTGATGATGCTGGAACTCCGCACGACCGTCGAAGCATCCCTGCAGATCGAGTTGCCGATGATGTCGCTCGCGAGCGGAATCACGCCGGCCGACGTCGCACGCCGTGTCACACCGCTGGTGACGGGCGAAACAGCGCGCGATGCCGTGCCCGGCACGATTGCGGCGTTGTCCGCCAGCCATCTTGCAGAGGAAGCCGAGGCGGCGTCCCCCTCCGAGCAGCAGGCGGCCGTCAGCGCCGTTCTGCAGAGGGT
>JAKFVZ010000192.1 GCA_021732965.1 Reyranella sp. | reverse complement strand
CGTCCACTCCTCGAGGTCGGAAACGTAGCGGCGCACGTCCTGGCGGCGGGCCCGGAGGTCGAGCATCGCATAGGCCACCCTCTGGCCGGGGCCGTGATAGGTGTATTGGCCGCCGCGGCCGGCGACATGCACCGGAAAACGCGCAGGTTCGAGCAGGTCCCGCGGGCGGGCGCTGGTGCCGGCGGTGTAGAGCGGGGGATGCTCCAGCAGCCAGATCATCTCGCCCGCACGGCCGGCGCGGATGTCCGCAACCCGCGCCTCCATGGCGGCGAGCGCCTCCGGATACGGGACAGCGCGGTCTGCGATGAGCCATTCGGGCCTGTTCATGGGGGCAAAATCGGTACTTCCGCGTCTTCGTGCAAGCCCGCCTTGCCACTGGGGGGGCGATTTGGTATCCCCCGCGCCGTCGATCCGGCGCGGCCATGGCGGAATTGGTAGACGCGCTAGCTTGAGGTGCTAGTGCCGCGAGGCGTGGAAGTTCGAGTCTTCTTGGCCGCACCATCGCCGGTTCGAATGAAAAGGTAGACGAGAGGTCGCCGCCTGTTGGTAAAATCCAACTGGCGGCCCTTTTGTTTTTCAGGCGGGAGACGAGCTTTGGCGGACGAACTCAGCGAAAGCGCTCTCCGATACCATCGCCTGCCGAGACCGGGCAAAATCGAGGTCGTTCCGACCAAGCCGTTGGCCACCCAGCGCGACCTTTCGCTGGCCTATTCGCCGGGCGTCGCCGCCGCCTGCAACGAGATCGTGCGCGATCCCGCCACGGCCGCCGAACTCACGGCCCGCGCCAACCTCGTCGCGGTCGTGACCAATGGCACCGCCGTGCTGGGCCTGGGCGCCATCGGTCCGCTGGCTGCCAAGCCGGTGATGGAGGGCAAGGGCGTCCTCTTCAAGAAATTCGCCGGCATTGACGTCTTCGATCTCGAACTGGCCGAGTTGGACCAGGAGAGGCTGGTCGACATCGTCGCTGCGCTGGAGCCGACCTTCGGCGGCATCAACCTGGAGGACATCAAGGCGCCGGAGTGCTTCTTCGTCGAGCAGAAGCTGCGCGAGCGCATGAAGATCCCGGTGTTCCACGACGACCAGCACGGCACCGCCATCATCGTCGGCGCAGCCCTGCTGAATGCGCTCTCGCTGGTCGGCAAAGACATTGGCAAGGTGAAGCTCGTCGTGTCGGGCGCGGGGGCGGCGGCGCTGTCCTGCCTCGGCGTGCTGGAGAAGCTCGGCCTGCCGCGCGAGAACATCTGGGTCACCGATATCGTCGGCGTGGTCTGGAAGGGCCGCAACGAGCTGATGGACCCCTGGAAGGAGCGCTACGCCCGCGAAACCCAGGCCCGCACCCTGGGTGAGGTGATCGGCGGCGCCGACGTGTTCCTGGGCCTCTCCGCCGCCGGCGTGCTGAAGCCCGAGATGGTGGCCCGCATGGCGGCGAAGCCGTTGATCTTCGCGCTGGCCAATCCCAATCCCGAGATCACGCCCGAGGATGTCGCCGGTGTGCGCGACGACGCCATCATGGCGACCGGCCGCAGCGACTATCCCAACCAGGTCAACAACGTCCTCTGCTTTCCGTACATCTTCCGCGGCGCGCTCGATGTCGGCGCGACGACCGTCAACGACGAGATGAAGATCGCCTGCGTGCGGGCGCTGGCGGCGCTGGCCCGCAAGGAGCCCTCCGAGGTGGTGGCGCGCGCCTTCGGCGAGCAGGCCGGCGGCTTCGGCCCCAGCCAGATCATCCCCAAGCCGTTCGATCCGCGCCTGATCGTCGAGCTGGCGCCGGCCGTCGCCAAGGCCGCCATGGACAGCGGCGTCGCCACGCGGCCCATCGCCGATTTCGACGCCTATCGCCAGCAGCTCAGCCAGTTCGTCTTCAAGTCCGGACTGGTCATGCGGCCGGTCCTCGAGCAGGCACGGTCCGATCCCAAGCGCGTGATCTTCAGCGCCGGCGAGGACGATCGTGTCCTGCGCGCCGTCCAGATCATCGTCGACGAGGGCATTGCCAAGCCCATCCTGATCGGACGGCCGGAGGTCGTGCGCCGTCGCGCCGAGCGGTTGGGCCTGCGTTTCCAGCCGGGCGTCGATGTCGAGCTGGTCGATCCTTCGGACGACCCGCGCTACGACAAGTACTGGGGTGCCTATCACGAGCTGATGGAGCGGCGCGGCGTCACCGAGCCGACGGCGCGCAACCTCGTGCGCTCCAGCCCGACCCTGATCGCCGCGCTCGCGGTGAAGCTCGGCGATGCCGACGCGATGATTGCCGGCGCCTATGGCCGCTTCCGCACCCATTTCAATCACGTGCGCGACGTGATCGGTCTGCGCGAGGGCGTCAAGAACATGGCGGCGCTCAGCCTGCTGGTCATGCCCACCCGCTCGCTGTTCATCGCCGACACCTACGTGAACTACGATCCCGATCCGGAAACGCTCGCGGAGATCACGCTCCTCGCGGCGGACGAGCTGCTGCGCTTCGGCATCCAGCCGCGCGTGTCGCTGCTCTCGCATTCGAGCTTCGGCAGTTCCGAGCATCCCTCTGCCCGCAAGATGGCCGCGGCGGTCAAGATCCTGCACCACCGCGCGCCGACCCTCGAGGTGGACGGCGAGATGCATGGCGATGCCGCCCTCGACCTGGAGATCCGCCACAGCGTGTTCCCGCGGTCGAAACTCAAGGAAGTGGCGAACCTCGTCGTCTGTCCGTCGCTCGACGCCGCCAACATCGCCTTCAATCTGCTGAAGGAAGGGGCCGACGGTCTGCATATATGCCCGATCCTGCTGGGCACGGACCTTCCGGCCCATGTCCTCACGCCGTCGGTCACCGCCCGCGGCATCCTCAACATGACCGCGCTCGCCGTGGTCGAGGCGCAGCGCCTCGCGGAAGCGCGTGGATGAGCAGCGAGATCGACCACCTCGACGAAGTGACGCCGGACCTGGTCCGGCGAGTCGAGGCGGCGCTCGCCGAGAACAGGCCGGAAGACACGAGGGGGCTGCTGGCCAACCTGAGCGCCACCGGCCAGGCGTCCATCCTCGAACAGATATCGGAGGCCGAGCGCGACAAGCTCGTCGGCATCCTCAAGGGCGACCTCGATCCGGAGGCCCTGACCGAACTCGACGAGGAAGTGCTCGAGGACGTCCTCGACCAGCTCGACAGCAAGGAGATCGCGGCCGCCGCCCGGGAGCTGGAAGCCGACGACGCCGCAACCATTCTCGAAGACCTGTCGGAAGACGAGCGGCAGGAAGTCCTGGCGGAAATCCCCGCCGCGGAACGTGCCGACATCGAACGGGCACTGGCCTATCCGGAAGACACGGCCGGCCGCCTCATGCAGCGCTCGCTGGTCAAGGTCGCCGACAGCTGGACCGTGGGCCAGGTGATCGACTATTGCCGCGAAGCGACCGACCTGCCCGACGACGTGTACGACATCTTCGTTGTCGACGAGACCGGTCGCCTGCGCGGCTCGGTGCCGCTCGGCCGCATGCTGCGCACCAAGCGTCCGGTGCCGATCGTCGACATCGTCGATCCCGACATCCCGTCGCTGCCCGCGATGGCCGACCAGGCCGAAGTGGCGCACGTCTTCCGCGACAAGAACCTGGTCTCGTGCCCGGTCGTCGACGACGACGGACGGCTGCAGGGCGTGATCATGGTCGACGACGTCGTCGACGTGATCGATGAGGAGGCCGAGGAAGACCTGCTCAAGATGGGCGGCGTCGGCTCCGACGACATGCATGCCGACACCGTGACGACGGCCCGGCTGCGGGCGCCGTGGCTGCTGGTCAACGTCGCGACTGCCCTTGTCGCGTCCTTCGTCATCAGCCAGTTCGAGGACACGATCGAGAAGATCGTGATCCTGGCCGCCCTCATGCCGATCGTCGCGTCTATGGGCGGCAATGCCGGCATCCAGACCGTCACCGTCACGGTGCGCGCGCTGGCGATGGGCTAACTGACCGCCGCCAACGGGATGCGCTTCATTGCCAAGGAAGCGGTCGTCGGCAGTCTCAACGGGCTCCTGTTCGCGACGCTGCTGGCCGTGGGCGTGGTCCTGATCTTCCACGATTGGCGGCTGGGCGCGGTGATTGCCGCCTCGATGGTCTGCAACCTGATGGCCGCGGCGCTGGCGGGCTCGCTGATCCCTCTCGGGCTGCAGAAGTTCGGCGTCGACCCGGCCGTCTCCTCGACCGTTTTCCTGACCATGGTCACCGACGTGACCGGCTTCCTGACCTTCCTGGGGCTGGCGACGATCTTCCTGCTTTGAGGTATCGTTCCGGCGGAGGAGGTCCTTGATGTCGGCAATCGTTCGCCTGGTGGGTGCGTTCGCCTTGCTGCTGGTTGCTTCGGCGGCCCAGGCGCAGAACAAGGTGCCCTCCGACCGCGTGCTGGAGACGCTGGTCAAGGCGTCGCTGCTGACTCTCAACGACGCCAACGTGACCGGAAACTATTCCGTGCTGCACGCCAAGCTCTCCAAGCCGTTCCGCCAGCAATTCTCGCCGGAGAAGCTCAAGGCGACCTTCAGGGAGTTCAGCCAGGGCAACGCCGACTTCGACATCATCGCGGCCATGAAGCCGGCCTACGATCCGCCTCCGGAGGTCGATGGCGACGGCAAGCTGGTGGTGAAGGGCAGTTTCCCGACCGAGCCGTCGCGGCTGCTGTTCGAGCTGGAGTTCATCCCCTCGGATGGCGAGTGGAAGCTGATCCGCATCCACGTCAAACTGGGCTCCAAGTCCTGAGTCATTCCACAACAGGTCCCAACAGGTAAGACAGATCATGATTCCGAATGCGATGCCGCCGTTCGATTTCGGCCTGGGCGAGACCGCCGACGCGCTGCGTGACCAGGTCCAGCGCTTCGCCTCGTCCGAGGTCGCGCCGATCGCCGCCGAGATCGACAAAAGCGACCGCTTTCCGCGAGAGCTGTGGCCGAAGATGGGTGCGCTCGGCCTGCACGGCATCACCGTCGAGGAGGAGTTCGGCGGCTCGGGCCTCGGCTATCTCGAGCATGTCATCGCGGTGGAAGAGATCAGCCGCGCCTCGGCTGCGGTCGGTCTGAGCTACGGCGCGCATTCCAACCTTTGCATCAACCAGATCCGGCGCACCGGCAGCGACGAGCAGAAGAACCGCTTCCTGCCCAAGCTGATCTCTGGCGAGCATGTCGGCAGCCTCGCCATGAGCGAAACCGGCGCGGGTTCGGACGTGGTGTCGATGAAGCTGCGGGCCGAGAAGAAGGGCGACCGCTATGTCCTGAACGGCACCAAGATGTGGATCACCAACAGCCCCGACGCGCAGGTGATCGTGGTCTATGCCAAGACCGATCCGGCGGCCGGATCGCGCGGTATCACGACCTTCCTCGTCGAGACCGACCGCAAGGGATTCAAGGTCGCCCAGAAGCTCGACAAGATGGGCATGCGCGGCTCCTCGACCGGCGAACTGGTGTTCGAGGATTGCGAGATCCCCGAGGAGAACGTGCTGGGCGCGGTGGGCAAGGGCGTCAACGTGCTGATGAGCGGGCTCGACTACGAGCGCGCCGTGCTGGCGGCGGGACCGGTCGGCATCATGCAGGCGGCGATGGATATCGTGGTTCCCTACGTCCACGAACGTAAGCAGTTCGGCCAGGCGATCGGCGAGTTCCAACTCGTCCAGGGCAAGCTTGCCGACATGTACACCACGATGAACGCCTGCAAGGCCTACGTGTATGCCGTCGCCAAAGCCTGCGACCGCGGCCAGACCACGCGCAAGGATTCGGCCGGCGCGATCCTCTACGCCGCCGAGAAGGCGACGATGGTCGCTCTCGATGCCATCCAGCTGCTGGGCGGCAACGGCTACATCAACGACTATCCCACCGGCCGCCTGCTGCGCGACGCCAAGCTCTACGAAATCGGCGCCGGTACCAGCGAGATCCGCCGCATGCTGATCGGCCGCGAGCTGTTCGCCGAGACGGCCTGATTTGACGGAACGAAGGTTCTTTCGTACACAGTGTGTATGAAAGCCCTTCGATGCCGCGCTATCTGACCGAGAAAGACATCGCCGATTTCCGGGCCGAACTGTGCCGGGTCGCGACCGAGCGGTTTGCCCGCTTCGGCTACGAGGGCGTCACCATGCGCCAGCTCGCCGAGGCGCTGGGCTGCAGCCCGAAGACGCCCTACCGCTATTTCAAGGACAAGGCCGACATCCTCGCGACGGTGAGGGCGGAAGCCTTCTCCCGGTTTGCCGATACGCTGGAAGCCGCCGCGGCGAAGGGCGAGGGGCCGCTCGACAAGGCGCGGCTCGTCGGCGATGCCTATCTGCGGTTCGCCGCCGAGCATCCGCATGCTTATCGCATCATGTTCGAGATCGACCAGCCGATCGGCGACGAGCATCCGGACCTGATGCGCGAATCGCGGCGGGCCCGCACCTTCGTGACCCAGCAGGCCGAAGACATGGTGAAGGCCGGGATGATCGACGCCGATCCTCAACTGTTCGGCTGGTCGATGTGGGCCGCGGCCCACGGGCTGGTCATGCTGAAGCAGGCCGGCATGCTCGAGCATGGGCCGGACATCCGTACGCTCGCCGGTTTTCACGGCGCGCTGATGTTCAAGGGCGCGCTGACGCCCGCCACGAAGACAGGGAAGAAGCGATGAGCGCAGGCGTTACGGCGGGCGAGCGGTTCCGCAGCTGGGCGGAGATCCGGGACAATGCGGCGCGCGCGGCCGGCGGACTGGCGGCGCTCGGTGTCGGCGACGACAGCGCGGTGGCGCTGATGCTGCGCAACGACTTCGCGACCTTCGAGGTCAACATGGCGGCCAGCCAGGTGGGCGCCTACGCCGTGCCGATCAACTGGCACTTCACGCCCGAGGAAGCGAACTACATCCTGCGCGACAGCGGTGCGTCGGTCCTCGTGGCGCATACAGACCTGTTGGCGCAGATCTCGGGCGGCGTGCCCGAGGGCGTGACGGTCTTCGCCGTGCCGACACCGGACGAGATCGCGGCAGCCTACGGCGTTGCCGCCGATCGGCGGCAGGTGCCGGCGGGAGCCGAGCCGTGGGACGCGTTCGTGGCCGGCTCGTCGCCGCGCACCGAGCCGCCGCGCGCGGCACGCGGCAGCATGATCTACACGTCCGGCACCACCGGCCGGCCCAAGGGCGTGCGCCGGCAGCCGAGCACGCCGGAACAGCAGGCCGCCGCGGCGCAGGAGGCGGCGCTGTTCTGGGGCCTGAAGCCCGACCCGGAGATCGTCGTGCTGATGAACGGGCCGATGTATCACTCCGCGCCGTCGGCCTACGGCAATGCCAGCTCGCGGCTCGGCCTGCACATGGTGCTGCAGCCGCGCTTCGAGGCCGAGGACATGCTGCGGCTGATCGCGCGCCACGGCGTCACCCACATGCACATCGTGCCGACGATGTTCGTCCGGCTGCTGCGCCTGCCGGCCGACGTGAAGGCACGCTACGACGTCTCGTCGCTGCGCTTCGTCAGCCACGGTGCGGCGCCCTGCGCGCCAGCGGTGAAGCGCCAGATGATCGAATGGTGGGGACCGGTCATCAACGAATACTACGGGGCCACCGAGACCGGCGTGGTGGTCTGGCACGGCTCGGAAGACGCGCTGCGCAAGCCCGGCACGGTCGGCCGCGCGGTCCCGGGCGCGACCGTGCGGGTCGTCGACGATGAGGGGCGCGACGTGCCGACCGGCGAGGTCGGCGAGATCTACGTTAGCGGGCCGCACCTCGCGGACTTCACCTACAACAACGACGATGCCAAGCGGCGCGAGGTGGCGCTGGGCCAGCTCGTGACCGTGGGCGACATCGGCTACCTCGATGCCGGCGGCTTCCTGTTCCTGTGCGACCGCAAGCGCGACATGATCATCTCGGGCGGCGTGAACATCTATCCGGCCGAGATCGAGGGCGCTCTGATCCAGATGCCGGGCGTGCGCGACTGCGCGGTGTTCGGCATTCCCGACGAGGAGTTCGGCGAGCAGATCTGCGCCCATGTCGAGCCGGTGCCCGGCGCCGGCCTCGACGCGGCGGCCGTGCGCGCTTATCTCAGCGAGCACCTGGCGCGCTACAAGGTGCCGAAGGTGGTCGAGTTCAGCGCCGCGCTTCCGCGCGAGGATTCGGGCAAGATCTTCAAACGCAAGCTCCGCGCGCCCTATTGGGAAAGGGCGGGCCGCAGCATCTGAGGGATCCGATGGCCGACGACGACGTCACCCTGTCCGGTGAGATCAAGGGCAAGCTGGTCGACAGCAAGCAGAAGTGGGCCAAGGAAGGCCGTCTGCTGACCGGCAAGACCGCCGCACCCTCGGAGCGCCTGCCGCCGGGCCAACGCCAGGTGGAGACCTGGCCCGTCCTCGATCTCGGCATCCAGCCCGAGATTCCCACTCATGCCTGGCGTCTGTTCGTCGACGGCGAGGTCGAGAACCCGGTCACGCTGAAGTGGGACGAGTTCACGAAGCTGCCGAAGACCGAACTGACGAGCGATATCCACTGCGTCACCGCCTGGTCGCGCTACGACAACAGATGGGAAGGCGTCAGCGCCCGCGACCTGATCGCGCTGGTGAAGCCGAAGGCGGAAGCACGGCACGTCATTTTCCACTCCTACGACACCTACAAGACCAACGTGCCGCTGGCGGACTTCGCAGGCGATGACGTCATGCTGGCCTGGAGCTGGAACGACGCACCGATCAGCCGCGAGCATGGCGGGCCGCTGCGCGTCGTGATCCCGAGGCTCTACTTCTGGAAGAGCGCCAAGTGGATCAAGCGCATCGAGTTCTCCATCATGGACAAGCCGGGCTTCTGGGAAGTGCGCGGCTATCACAATTACGGCGATCCGTTGCGGGAACAACGCTACGACGATGAAATCTGAGAAGAGGAGCCACGGCATGGGCGCGCATGATTTCTCCTTCACGACCATCGACGGCAAGCCGCTCGACATGAAGAGCCTGGCCGGCAAGCCCGTGCTGGTCGTGAACGTCGCCTCCTATTGCGGGTTCACGCCGCAATACACCGACATGCAGGCGCTGCACGAAACCTACGGCCCCAAGGGCCTCGTGGTGCTGGGCGTGCCGTGCAACGACTTCGGCGCGCAGGAACCGCGCAGCGAGGGCGAGATCGCGAAGTTCTGCGAGTCGATGTACGACGTGACCTTCCCGCTCACCGCGAAGCAGAAGGTTATCGGTCCCGATGCGCACCCGCTCTACAAATGGATCGCCGCCGAAGCGGGCGAGGGCGCGGCGCCCAAATGGAACTTTCACAAGTACCTGATCGGCAAGGACGGCAACCTGCAGGGCGCGTGGCCCAGCCGCGTGCGGCCGGGCTCGAGCGAGATCACTTCGGCGATCGAGGCGGCGCTCTAAGCGTCGAGTGCGCGGCGGACGCTGTCGAAGACCTGGTGGAACATCCCGGTCGTGAGCCGGCCGGTGTTCGTGTTGTAGCGGGAGCAGTGATAGCTGTCGGCCAGCATGAGCCCGGTCGGCAGCTTGTGCAGGCGGTTGTGGATGAACGGGTAGGCGCCGGCCGGGCGTACCGCCAGCGCGCGCAGGATCTGGTCGTGAGCGCCCTTGCCCAAGGCTACGAGGACCCGCAGCTTCGGCATGGCCGCGAGTTCGGATTGCAGAAACGGCCGGCAGGCCGTTAACTCGATCGGCAGCGGCTTGTTCTCTGGCGGCAGGCAGCGCACCGCGTTGGCGATGCGGCAGTCGACGAGCTGAAGCCCATCGTTGG
>JAKFVZ010000055.1 GCA_021732965.1 Reyranella sp. | reverse complement strand
TTTGAGCTTCAGCTTTGGCCTTGTCGAGCAGCCGCCTATAGCGGACCTCTTCTTCTTCCGCGCGCTCCATATCTCGAATGAGCTTCTGCTCTTCACGCTGCAACCTTGCGGCATCTGCACGTTCATCGCGTTCCGCTTTCACCTTCTCCCGATACTCGTGCGTGAGATAGAGTTCCTGCAGCTTCAGCCTCAGGTACTCTTGCGTGATGAAGACTGAGTTCGAGGCGTTGTGCTTGTCGATCTGCGCGTGCGCATTCAGGATGCGCTTTTCCATCGCGTTGACGTTGTTCCATCGTGCGTTGGCAATGGCTGCGTCGCATTCGCTGTTGAAGGCGCGGAGCGTCAGCCGGATGTTCCGGTTCGTCATTGTCTGGCCCTTCGCGGCGCTGCCGTCCACGGTCCAATTCTTTGTGCAGATGACGGCGGTCTTAGCCGAGACCAATATCTTTTGGGCTTCGCGCGTGGCGGCTATGTTCCGTTTGTATTCTTCACTGTCGGTGAAATCGAAATGTGGTTCGTAGACGCCCATTTCCGCGAACGCGAGCTTCTCATCGAAGACGGCAACCTCCTTTAGAAGCCGGTCATAGATAACCTTCTTTTCGGCATAGGAGGCGCGAAGCAGTTCGATCTGTGTGCGCAATTCTGAAATCTGGATGGTAAGCGCAGCAGTTTCCGCGTTGAGGTCCAGAACGGGTTTGAACCGTCGCTCAAGGCCGGTACGTGCTCTCTTTTCGCGGTACCACATGAACGTTGCGACCGGCGCGGCAAGCGCTGCGACGAGAACGGCCAAAACGGTCGCTATTGTTGCGATTTGAGCGTCCATGCTGTTCCCCTGCCCCCGGGATTTTCCGTAGGGTTAGATTTTCAGCCTATGGAGTCAACCTACTGGTGTCTTGTGATGACTTGACGTTCGCCCGCCACACCTTGGCCGCCGGCCGCATCGCCTTCACCAAGGAACTGGACGCCAGCGGCTTCAAGGGCGCGGGCGGCGATCCAGTCCGCCGCGCGCGACTCAGCAGTGTCGGCTGAGCGGAAAGGCTCCTCGCGAAGGAGGCGAGCGACGAAGGAAAAGGCGGGTGTTGATCTGGTGGCTGATCCAACTGCGCTGCGGCGTGCTCCAATGGTTATGACGCAGGGACCCAACCAACTTTGGTAGATGGGCTTCGTCAGTGACACGTTGACCGACGCAAGACGGTTCCCGATCCTGACAGCGGTCGACGACTACACCCTGGAGTGCTTGCGCCTGGCGGCCGACACGTCCCTTTCGGGCCTTCGAGTCGCACGCGAGCTGGACGCTCTCATCGGATGTCGAGACCGACCGCATAGCTGCGAAGTAATTCCAGCAGGGAGAAGCGATTATAGTTCACCAGCCACCGGCTAGGATCAGCTAACGAATGATAGCCAAACTGCTGTCATTGGCGCCCTGCCCGGTTCAGCGAGGCGATCGCCTCGACCAGCCTCGCGAATTCCACAACTAGGGCGATGAGCAGCTTGCCGGCATCCTATCCCGCTACAGCGCAGGCTGTCCCCCGTGGACTTTGCTGTTAGCATTTTCTCTCGGCATCATTGACCCTGCCAGCGGGATGCCAACCAACCGCAAGTCCAGGAGGAAAATGGGGCGGCTGCCGGTGCCGCTCGCCGCGGCGATGGATCTCTACGCGGACCACGCCGAGATCACGCTCAGCCAGGCCGTCCGCCGGCTGATCGAGACCGGTCTCCGGGCAAAGCTACGCGGCAGATGAAAGCGCCGCGGCGCTAGCGGGCGCCCGCCTTCGACACCAGCTTCAGCCGCTCCAGTTCACGCAGTACCAGGTCGGCCACGATCCGGTTGCCCTCGGCCGAGTGATGGTCGGAGCGATAGAGCGCGTCGACGCCCTTCGCATCGACGATAGGCTGCATCGGCCGGGCAAGATCGAAGGGGATGAGGCCCGACGTTCTCGCGCAGCCCATCACCTTGTCGACCGACCGCTGATCCTCGGCGCGGCGTCCGGCGCTCTGCGTCCAGTACTCGCGGCTGTATTGCGCCATGACCACGACCGGCACGCCGAGCGCGGCAAGCCGCGGCATCAGCAGGCAGGCGATCGACTCGCCGCTGCCGGCCGGCGCGCCGCGGACCTCGTCGAAGTACCAGCCGCGCTGCAGGCCCAGCCGCTGCACGACGAGATCGGCCAGCGCGAAGCGGCCAAGCCACCGCGCCGGCTCAGGCAGCGGCACCGGCGCGTTCGGCTGGCCCGGCACCGGCACGTTGTGCTCCTGGAGCTTGCCGTCGGCCACGGTGAAGTAGGGCTTCTCGCGGCTCCATGCGACCTTCAGTTCGCTGCGCCGGATGTCGCCGGGCGTGAAGCTCATCACGACGAGCAGCGGCTTCACCTTGGGGCCCAGCCGTTCGGTGCTGAGTGCACTCTGGTCGAAGGCGTAGCCGCTGACGCCGGCGTTCAGCACCTTACGGCCCGTGAGGGTCTGCAGGTCGGCCGGCCAGGTCTCGTCGTCGTTCACCTCGTCGCCCTTGGCGAAGGACGAGCCGGTCACCAGCATCGGCGGTTCGGCGAGAGCGGATTTGGGGCTGGTCCGGCGGAAGCCGTCGGCATCGACATTGTAGGTACGCGAGACGCAACCGGGCGGCGACGTCCAGCCAATCTCGGGATCGAAGGCGTACTGGCACCGGATTCTCGCAACGTCCGGACCCGTGCCCATCCGTTCGCGCGCCAGGTTCGGCCAGTGAGTGAGACTGCCCGGACCCGACAGCAACACGCGACACGCCAGTTCGAGCAGTACCAGCGACACGATGACCGAGACCGACACCAGCAAGAGGGTCGCAAACCTGCCGGTTGTGTTTTTTTCCGAACGAAACTTTCGCTCGCCTTTCGGAGCGGCCTTCACCGCCTCACGATCGACGCTCATGCCTTACCTCTCATGACGAGCGGATTTACTCGAAGCCCGATCCAAAGGGGATGTGACGCTCGGTCGTAGGATTAGGCAGCCCGAAAGGCGAAATTTGGGCTGCGCGGACCTGTCGTCACGTCTGTTAGGGTAGCGCTCCCTCTCGTTTCATAAGGAACAGACGCGTGACCGATGCCGCTCGAGGCCGTGACCCGGCCTGGGCCGCCGCTCGACGGCGGATCGAGCAGGGCGACCATTACTGCGGACCCGACGGCCCCCGGTCGCGGCGCCGCAAGATCGTCTTCACGCGCCTGCTCGACCTGTTCGCCTGGGGATTGAAGCTCACCCCCCTGTACCGCCGGGGCGTGCGCAACGCCCTCGACCTGCGGCGCACCGAGTTCGAGATCGAGGTGCCCGGCCTGCCCCCGGCATTCGACGGCTACCGCATCCTCCATGTGAGCGACACGCACCTCGACGTCCTGCCGGACCTGGTGCCGGCCGCCCGCCGCCTGCTCGAAGGGGTCGAAGTCGACCTGCTCGCCCTCACCGGCGATGTCCACGGCGACCACCATGCGCCCGTCGCGGCGTCGGCCGGTCATCTGATGGAGGCGCTGCTCGACGTCCGTGTGAACGGACCTCGCCTCGCCATCCTGGGCAACCACGATTCCGAGGCCATGGCCGACACGCTGGAGAGGCTGGGCTTCGACGTCCTGATCAACCGCTCCATCGTCATCGAGCGAGGGACGGACCGGCTCGGCGTGACTGGACTGGACGACGTGAACAGCTTCTACACCGATGCGGCCCGCAAGGCGCTGGACGGGCAGACGGAAGCCTGCCGCATCGCCCTGATCCATTCCGCGGAGATGGCCGATCACGCCGCCGAGGCGGGCTATGCGCTTTATCTCGCGGGGCACACCCATGGCGGCCAGATCTGCCTGCCGGGCGGTCGGCCCGTGTTCAGCACGCTGACCCGGTGCCACCATGGCGCAGTCGGTCTCTGGAAGCAGGGCACGATGACCGGCTACACGAATTCGGGCCTGGGCGTTGCCTATCCGCCGGTGCGTTTCAACTGTCGCGGCGAGGTCGCGATCATCACCCTGCGAGGTGGCCGCTGACGGGCTTCAGCCTGACGTGCGGTCGGACGGCGTCGCGTGCAGGCAGGCGAAGCCCGCCTCGGTCAGCTGCGGATAGTCGCGGTTTCCGGTCACCAGTCCCAGCCGCGCCAGGCTCCAGAAATCCTCGCGGATTCCGAGGCCGGTCAATGTCAGGCCCAGCGCGAGGCGGCGAACGATGATCTGCTGCGACGGATTGAGTTCGCGGAACTTCACGACCGCCGCACGTTAGACGGCGTTGCTTACGAGGCCCTGACAACGCCGGTTCTAGCCGCCGGAGCGTCCCAGCCGCGCCGCCGTAGTGGCCAGTGAACCGTCCGCTGCCTCGAGCTGGTCCATGATCGAGAAATGGTTGAGGCCGGCCAGCGGCAACAACTCACTGGGGAGCCCCGCCGCCTGCCGCGCCTCGTGATAGGCGACCGACTGCCGCTGCAGCTCGGGCAGCTCGCCGGTGCCGTAAGCCAGGACGACCGGCGCGCTCTTCTTCGGCAGGTGGAGGATCGGACTGGTTTCCGCCGCCTGCGCCGCGGTCAGCCGCAGATTGTCGTTGAGATAGTTCAGCCGGCAGGGTTCGACGTCGTAGATGCCGCTGATCGCCAGGCCGGCATCGACCTCGTCCATGGCCAGCGTCGTCGCGGTGAGATGGCCGCCGGCCGACCAGCCCGACACGACCAGCCGTCCCTGCCCGACGCCGTGGCGCGGTCCTTCGCGGCGCAGCCAGCGCACCGCTTCGGCGATCTCCGCGACGATCGCCGGCAGCGTCGCTTCGGGCGCCAGCGTGTAGCCCAGGAAGGCGACGTCCATGCCGTTGGCCAGCGGGCCCGCCGCCATGCAGGCGAAGGTCTCCTTGGCGTTGCGCTGCCAGTAGCCGCCGTGGATGAAGGCGAACAGCGGCGCCCTGGCAGCGCCGCAGCGGAACAGGTCGAGCTTGTTGCGGGGCAGCGGACCGTAGGCGAGATCGAGACCGTCGGGATGCTCGGTCCGGAAGCGCTCGCTGCGGGCGACCCAGCCGTCGCGCCGCGTCCCGGAATCGGCGACGGCATCGGTATTGTTGTAGCCCTTGTCGAGCTCAGCCCGCGTCATGCCCCGCCACACGATGTCGCTCATTCCAGCCTCTTTTGTTTCAGGCTCTCTTCTTAGCACGGCCCTTCCCCGCTTTGCGGTTCGGTGGGAAGGTCGGCGCAATGAGTTCTCCTTCGCGTCCCACCGCCCTTCGCGGCCCCGCCCTCACCTTCAGCGGCGATCCGTTCCGCGACGGCCTCGACCGCACGATGGTCCACGAGCCCGATGCGATCGTGGCGATGCAGGACGGACACATCACCCATTTCGGCCCCGCGACCCGCATCGCGCCGCTGCTGCCGCCCGGCACCGAGATCCGGGACTTCGGCAAGGATGCGCTTATCTCGGCAGGCTTCGTCGACACGCACGTGCATTTCCCGCAGACGCCGATGATCGCGAGCCATGGCGCGCAGCTCCTCGACTGGCTCGAGCGCTACACTTTTCCCACCGAGATGAAGTTCGCCGACCGCACCTATACACGGCGCGTGGCGCGGACGTTCCTGCAGGAGAACCTGCGCAACGGCATCACGACGAGCTGCGTCTACTGCACCGTCCACGCCCATTCGGCCGACATCCTGTTCGAGGAGGCCGAGGCGCTCGGCCTGCGGCTGGCGGCCGGCAAGGTCCTGATGGACAGCCATGCACCCGAGGCTCTGCGCGACACCGCCCAGTCCGCCTACGACGATTCGCTGGCGCTCATCCGCAAATGGCACGGTCGCGGACGTCTGCTCTATGCGATCACGCCCCGCTTCGCCTGCACCAGTTCGCGCGAGCAACTGGCTGCCGCGGGAGCACTGTGGCGGGAGCACCCCGATTGCCTGATGCAGACGCATCTCTCCGAGACCGAGGCAGAAGTGGCCCGGATCAGGGAACTGTTTCCCGAACGCCGATCATACCTCGACGTCTACGACCATTACGGGCTCTGCCGGAAAGGCGCCGTGTTCGGCCATGGCATTTGCCTGGGCGAAGAGGATCTGCAGCACCTCCATGCCAGCGGGGCGGCGATCGCCCATTGCCCGACGTCGAACTTCTTTCTGGGCAGCGGCATGTTCGACATCGCGCGCGCGATCCGCTCCGACCGGCCGGTGCGCGTCGGTCTCGGCACCGACATCGGCGCCGGCACGTCCTTCTCGATCCTGCAGACGCTGAACGAGACCTACAAGGCCGCACAGCTCAACCGCCATCCCCTGTCCTCCGCCCATGCCTACTATCTGGCGACGCGCGGCTCGGCGGCGGCCATGCATCTCGAGGACAAGGTCGGCAGCATCGCGCCGGGCATGGAGGCCGATCTCGTGGTGCTCGACATGCGTTCCACGCCCCTGATCGCCTTCCGCATGGACGAGGCCCGCGACTTCGCCGAACAGCTCTTCGTCCAGATGATCCTGGGCGACGACAGGGCGGTGCAGGCGACCTACGTCGCCGGCCGGCCAACCTATGCCCGTTGACGACGGATTGCTTTCCCTAGCGTTAATTTTCAGTGTCGGACCATAAATATGGTGGAAGAGGGTCCGGTTTCGGCTTACGCTTTGTTCGGTAACTGAGGGAGGTTTTTTATCCGTTCGAGGACATGTCCCCCGACGGAAACTGGTTCACCGGTGGAACGTCCACCGCGTGCCCTATCGGCCTCACCCCTCAGCCAGACCATCGATCGCCAACGCCTCCGCTCACCGGGGGCGTTTTTGTTTTGGGCGATCGGTCCCGCTCCCCTGACCAAGACACCGGAGTAAGAATATGGCCAAACGCGCCGCACGCCGATCCAAGCTGCACGCCATCGACAGCGCCCGTATTCACAACGTCGTTTTCGACAACGCTCCGGCCAATCAACGCGATCAGAGCTACATCAAGAAGGTCAGGCCGCGGACCGACAACCAAAGGGTCCTGATGGAGGCGATAGAAACCAAACCGCTGACCGTGGCGCTGGGACCGGCAGGTACCGGCAAGACCTACCTCGCAATCGCCGCCGCCGTCGAAGCCCTGGATGCAGGCACCGTCTCGCGCATCGTGCTGTCGCGGCCGGCCGTCGAAGCGGGCGAGAACCTGGGCTTCCTGCCGGGCGACATGCGCGAGAAGCTCGACCCCTACCTGCGCCCGCTGTGGGACGCCCTGAACGACCGGATGGGGCCGAAGCGCCTGAGCCAGCATCTCGACGACGGCACGATCGAGATCGCGCCGGTGGCCTTCATGCGCGGCCGAACGCTGAACAACGCCTTCGTGCTGATCGACGAAGCCCAGAACTGCACCTACGGCCAGCTCAAGATGCTGCTCACCCGTCTCGGCTGGCACTCGACCATGGTCATGACGGGCGATCCGGACCAGACCGACCTGCTGCCGGAACTCTCCGGCCTGGCCGCGATCGGCACCAAGCTGGACGGGCTCGACGACGTCTCAGTGGTCCGCCTGACGCAGCAGGACGTGGTGCGTCATCCGCTGGTCGGACGCATGCTGTCGGTGCTTTGAGGCCGCTGAACTTATCCACACATCGAAGCGCGCCAGCCAAATGGTCCGAAACGGGAACAAAATGGAGTGCCAGCTTTTTCTGACGTGAAGCCTGATCGTTGAAAACCAAATGGATACATGAGGTTAAGAGAGGGGTGGCGGGCGACTGCCACCCCTCCTACATTGAGTCAATATGGTGACTCTCCGCGAGCCTTCGAAGGGCATCGGGCTTGTTCACAGACTTCCCCACATGCCGCCGATTGCCTTGTCTGGACGTGCCGGCGACACCATTCTCCGCCTCCCGTGAACGACGAAACCGACCTCGACCTGCCCCCGAGCGAAGGCTCCCTTGCCGACGGCATGCGGATCATCGCCGACTTCGTGCGGACCCTGCCGCGCAAGCCGGGCGTCTACCGCATGATCTCGGCCGAGGGCGAGGTCCTGTACGTCGGCAAGGCGCGCTCGCTGCGCAGCCGCGTCGCCGCCTATACCCAGCCGACGCGGCTGGCCACCCGCCTGATCCGCATGGTTTCCGCGACGCGGACCATGGAATTCGCCGTCACCGACAGCGAAGCCGAGGCGCTGCTCCTCGAGAACAACCTGATCAAGCGTTTCCGGCCGCGCTTCAACGTGCTGCTGCGCGACGACAAGTCGTTCCCCTATATCGTGATCCGCCGCGACACCGACTGGCCGCAGCTCGCCAAGCATCGTGGCACGCGCGAGCCGGCCAACGAGTATTTCGGACCTTTCGCCTCGGCCACGGCGGTCAACCGCACGCTCTACGCCCTGCAGCGCGCCTTCCCGCTGCGCTCCTGCTCGGACGGCGTCTTCTCGACACGCACGCGGCCCTGCCTGCAGTACCAGATCAAGCGCTGCACGGCGCCGTGCGTCGGCCGCATCGAGAAGCCCGAGTACGATGCCATCGTGCAGGAGGTGCGCGGCTTCCTCGGCGGGCGCAATCGCGAGATCCAGCAGAAGCTGTCGCAGCGCATGGAGCAGGCCTCCGCCAATCTCGAATTCGAGGGCGCGGCCATCCTGCGCGACCGCATCCGCGCGCTGGCCCACATCACCTCGCACCAGTCGATCAGCCTGCCGTCGATCGACGAGGCCGACATCTTCGCCGCTCACGCCGATAGCGGACAGATCTGCATCCAGGTCTTCTTCCTCCGCGCCGGCCAGAACCTCGGTAACCGCGCCTACTTCCCGAGCCATGGGCGGGACCTCGACGAGCCGCAGGTGCTCGAAGCCTTCATGGGCCAGTTCTACGAATCGCGTCAGGCACCCAAACTGGTCCTGACCAGCCATGACATTCCCGAGCGCGAGCTGATGGAAAACGCGCTGTCCCTGTCGGCCGGCCATAAGGTCGAGATCCGCCAGCCCAAGCGCGGCGACCAGAAGGACGTGCTCGACCAGGCGGTGAACAATGCGCGCGAGGCGCTGGCCCGCCGCATGGCCGAACGCGGCACGCAGCGCACGCTGCTCGAAGGCGTGGCTCGCGTGTTCGGCCTCGACGCGCCGCCCGAGCGCATCGAGGTTTACGACAACAGCCACATCCAGGGCACGGCGGCGATCGGCGCGATGATCGTCGCCGGCCCGGAAGGCTTCAACAAGAACGCCTACCGCAAGTTCAACATCAAGACCGAGGGCGCGGCGGGCGACGACTTCGCGATGATGCGCGAGGTGATGACCCGTCGGTTCGGCCGCGCACTGAAGGAGAATCCCGAGCGCGACGACGAGCACTGGCCGGACCTGCTGCTGATCGACGGCGGCCAGGGCCAGCTCGAAGCGGTGCGCGGGGTGATGGCCGAGCTTGGCCTCGAAGACATTCCCCTGGTCGGCATCGCCAAGGGTCCCGACCGCGATGCGGGCCGCGAGCGCTTCTTCATGACCGGCAAGCAACCCTTCTCGCTCGAGATGCGGGATCCGGTTCTCTACTTCCTGCAGCGGCTGCGGGACGAGGCGCATCGCTTCGCGATCGGCACGCACCGCACGCGACGCGCCGCCGACATGACGCGCTCGGCGCTCGACGAGGTGCCGGGGATTGGCGCCGGCCGCAAGCGCTCGCTGCTCAACCATTTCGGCAGCGCCCGTGCGGTATCGGGTGCCACGCTGGAGTACATCAAGTCGGTGCCGGGAATCTCCAGCGCACTCGCCCAGAAAATCCATGACCACTTCCGGGGCGGCCGGTAAGGTCGGGGCGATGCTGTTCAATCTTCCCAACATGCTCACCCTGTCGCGCATC
>JAKFVZ010000060.1 GCA_021732965.1 Reyranella sp. | reverse complement strand
CGACGACGTGCTGCCCTTCTTCATGAAGTCCGAGCAGTACGTGCAGGGCGGCGACGAGGAGGTGCGCGGCCAGGACGGCCCGCTCAAGGTCGAGGATTATCGCACCATCCTGCCGCTCACCCACCGCTTCGTCGAAGGCGCGCAGCAGGCGGGCTTCCCGTTCAACCCCGACCTCAACGGCAAGACACGCCACGGCGTCGGCTATTCGCAGATGACGCGGCGCGGCCGCTGGCGCGGCTCGACGGCGCAGACCTATCTTCGCGAGGCGCGCGGCCGTTCCAACCTGCGGGTCGAGACCAATGCCCAGGGCGGCAAGCTGATGTTCGAGGGCAAGCGCTGCGTCGGCGTCACCTTCCAGCGCGGCGGCACCCTCACCGAGGTACGCGCCAACCGCGAGGTCATCGTCTCGGGCGGCGCCGTCAACTCGCCGCACATCCTGCAGATTTCAGGCATCGGGCCGGCCGAGCACCTGCAGTCGCTCGGCATCCCGGTCGTCCACGACCTGGCCGGGGTCGGCGGCAATCTGATCGACCACTATGTCGTGCGCGTCGTGCATCGCGTGAAGGGCGCGGAGACGGTCAACGAGGTCTCGCGCTTCCCGCGCGTGCTGCCGGAGATCCTGCGCTTCGCCTTCACCGGCCGCGGCGCGCTCACTTTCGGCGTGACGACGGCGCAAGTCTTCTGCGACAGCCGCGAGGGCCTCGCCTCGCCCGACCTGCAGCTCCTGTTCACGCCCGGCAGCTCGCATCCGTTGAAGTTCGGACAGCTCGACGAGAAGCCCGGCATGAGCTGCGTCGTCTGCGTCGTGAAACCCGACAGCCGCGGCACCATCATGGCGGCCTCGGCCGATCCCTTCGCCCGGCCGCACATCAAGCCGAACTACCTCACCACCCACACCGACGAACTGGCCCTGCTGGGCGGCTTCCGTCATGCGCGCCGCATCTTCGAGGCCCCCGCCCTGACCCAGCACAGCACAGGCGAGATCCAGCCCGGCCCCGATGTGAAGACCGATGCCGACCTGCTGGCCTACGCCCGCCGCGCCGGCAACACGCTCTACCACCCGGTCGGCACCTGCAGGATGGGCGAGGATCCGCGCGCCGTCGTCGATTCGCGCCTGCGCGTTCACGGCCTTCAAGGCCTTCGTGTCATCGACGCCTCTGTGATGCCAACGCTGACGACCGGCAACACCAACGCCCCCACCATCATGATCGGCGAAAAGGGCGCGACGATGATCCGTGAAGACGCCGCCGCCTGATCGTCCGGTGATCAAGATCGACTTCAGGAAGACGCTGGCAGCGCTCTACGCCGCGCCCGCCGGCCGGTTCGTCGAGATCGACGTGCCGACGCTCGACTTCGTGAAGATCGATGGCGAAGGCGATCCCAACACGGCACCCGCCTACCGGCGGGCGATCGAGTGGCTCTATCCGGTGAGCTACGCGATGAAGTTCGCCGCCAAGGCGATCGGGAAGGATTACGTCGTGCCGCCACTGGAAGGCCTGTGGTGGGCCGACGATCCGGCGGACTTCGTGGCCAGGCGCAAGGAGCGCTGGCGCTGGACCATGATGATCATGGTGCCCGAGTTCATCGAGCTTTCGTTCTTCGATGCCGCCGTCGAGAAGGCCAGTAAGAAGCTGGGCGACGCTCCCGCGAGCCTGCGGTTCGAGACGCGTACCGAAGGCCGCGCACTACAAACACTTCACGTCGGTAGCTACGACGACGAAGGCCCTACTCTCGCCCGTCTGCACGACGAGATCATGCCGGCACGAGGCTTCGACTTCGCCGGCCCTCATCACGAGATCTATCTCAGCGATCCACGCAAGACCGCAGCTGCCAAGCTCAAGACGATCCTGCGCCAGCCGGTGAAGCCGCATTCACACCACTAACGACCTCACCCTGAGGAGCGGTCCGCAGGACTGCGTCTCGAAGGGTGGGCACGCGCACCGCGTCTGTTGCCCATCCTTCGAGACGCGCCGCTTCTCGGCGCTCCTCAGGATGAGGTGATATCAGCGGATCGGCGGGGCGTACTGTAGACCACCCTGGATCCACAGCGCGTTCTGGCCGCGCGGGATCTTGAGCAGCGAGCCCGAGCCGACGTTGCGCTCGAAGCTCTCGCCGTAGCTACCGACCTGCTTGATGATGTTGTAGACCCACTTCTCGTCGACGCCGAGCGCCTTGCCCATGCCCGGCGTGACACCGAGGATGCGCTTGATGGCGGGATTGTCGCTCTTCAGCATCTCGTCGACGTTCTTCGAGGTGATGCCGTACTCCTCCGCTTCCAGCATCGCATACTGGGTCCAGCGCACGATGTCGGCGAACTGGTTGTCGCCGTGGCGCACGACCGGTCCCAGCGGCTCCTTCGAAATGACTTCCGGCAGGACGATGTAGTCGTCGGGATTGGGCGCATTGGCAATGCGCGTGGCGTAAAGGCGGGCCTGGTCGCCTGAATAGGCGTCGCACCGGCCATTGAAGAAGGCGCTGCGGCTCTGGTCCGGGTCCTCGAACAGGACCGGCTTGAAGGTCATCTTGTTGGCGCGAAAATAGTCGGCGATGTTGAGTTCGGACGTGCTGCCCGTCAGCACGCAGATCGAGGCGCCGTTCAGTTCCTTCGCGCTCTTCACGCCGAGCTTCTTCGGCACCATGAAGCCCTGGCCGTCGTAATAGGTAATGCCGACGAAATCGAGGCCAAGCGCGGTGTCGCGCGTCAGCGTCCAGGTCGAGTTGTTCGACAGGAGGTCGACCTCACCCGCCTGCAGCGCGGTGAAGCGCTGCTGGCCCGACAGCGGCACGTACTTGACCTTCTCGGAATCGCCGAACAGCGCGGCGGAGACTCCACGGCAGATGTCGACGTTCATGCCGGTCCACTTGCCCTGGTTGTCGACCACCATGAAGCCGGCGATGCCGCCCACCGCCACGCCGCAGACGAGCTGGCCGCGCGCCTTCACCGCATCGAGGTCCTTGCCAGCCATCGCCGGTACCGCCGGCAGGGCAAGCGCCGCACCGAGCGCCATCGCGGCGAACATCTTCTTCATGGAACGTCCCCTCTTCTGTCCGGCTCACTCGATCTTGGCGCCCACCGTCTTCACGACGTCGGCCCACTTCGCGCGGTCGCGCTTAACGGTCGCCTGGAACTGCTCGATCGTTTCATAGCGCGGCGTGTTACCGAGCTCGACCAGCTTCTTCTGGACGCCGGCATCGGCCAGCGCCGTCTTGATGGCGAGGTTCATCTTGAGTGCAATCGCCGGATCGAGGCCCTTCGGCGCGAAAAGGCCGAACCAGGTGTAGCTGTCGAAGCCCGGCAGGCCCGGCTCGTCGATCGTCGGCACGTCGGGAATCGCCGGCACGCGCTGCTTGGTCGAGACGCCGAGCAGCTTCATCTTGCCGGCCGCCGCCTGGGGCATGGCGATCTGGACCTGGGCGAAGATGCAGCAGGTGTCGCCGTTCAGCACCGACTGGATGGCGTCGGGCGAGCCCTTGTAGGGCACGTGCACCATGTCGAGGCCGGCCTTGGCATTGAACTCGGCGAAGGCGAGATGCGTGCCCGCGCCGTTGCCGGTCGAGGCGTAATTGTACTTGCCGGGCGCCGCCTTCACCTTGGCGATGAAGTCCTTCACGTCCCTGGCGTCGATCGCCTTGGGATTGATCGCCAGCACGTTCGACACGTCGACCAGCGTCGAGATCGGCGTGAAGTCCTTCTCGGGATCGAAGGGGAGCTTGCTGTAGAGCGCGGCATTGATGCCGTGCGTACCGGCCGTGCCCAGCAGGAAGGTGTAGCCGTCGGGCTTGGCATTGGCGACGAACTCGGACGCCACGTTGCCGCCGGCGCCGGCCTTGTAGTCGATCACGATGCGCTGGCCGAGCGCCTTGTCGAGCAGCGGTTGCAGGACGCGCGCGACCACGTCGGTGCCGGAGCCCGGCGGGAATCCCATGACGATGTTGATCGGCCGAGTGGGCCAGTCCTGGGCCGCCGCGGGAAAGACGGCGCAAGCCGCAGAGAGAAAAAGCGCCGTGGCGCCGAGCAGAAATCTGCGCACTGTGATCTCCTTCGAGTTCGATATGATGCTCATGCAAGAAACGGGGAAAATCCATGGGTTACATGACCGACGAGCGCCGCATGATCCAGGAGACGGCGCGCGCCTTCGTCATGAAGGAAGTGCTGCCGGTCGCGAACAAGCTCGATCCGGAGAAGGGCGACATCCCGCCGGAATTGATCCGGAAGCTGGCGGACATGGGCTATTTCGGCATCGTGATCCCCGAGGAATATGGCGGCATGGGCCTCGGCGTCTTCGAATACTGCCTGATCACCGAGGAACTGGCGCGCGGCTGGATGAGCGTGGCCTCCATCATCGCCCGTGGCAATGGGCTGAGCGCCGGCCGCGGCATGACCGATGCCCAGCGCGCCGTCTTCCTCCCCCGCGCCGCCCGCGGCGAGTTCCTGGGCGCCGCCGCCATGTCGGAGCCCAATGTCGGCTCCGATCTCGGCAGCATCTCGTGCCGTGCCCGGCGGGACGGCGACGACTGGGTCATCACCGGCAACAAGTACTGGTGCACCTTCGCCGACGGCGCCGACTACATCATGCTGGTGGCCCGCACCTCCGACGCGCCAGATCCCAAGCGCAAGCATGTCGGCCTTTCCTCCTTCCTGATCGAGAAGCCGCGCGGCACGCTGCCGCCGGGCGTGAAAGGCTCGCCCATTCCCAAGATCGGCTATTTCGGCTGGAAGACTTGGGAGCTGGCCTTCGACGAGTGCCGCCTGCCCGGCTCGGCGCTGATCGGCGAGGAAGGCCGCGCCTTCTATTACATCTCGGCCGGCCTGGAGCGCGCCCGCGCCCATACCGCCGCCCGTGCCATCGGCCTCGCGCGCGGCGCGCTGGAGGATGCCACCGCCTATGCGCAGGAGCGCCGCCAGTTCGGCCAGGCGATCGGCGACTTCCAGAACACGCGCTTTCGCCTCGCGCGCATGGCGACCGAGATCGAGGCTTCGCGCCAGCTCATGTATTTCGTCTGCGACGAAATCGACCAGAAGCGGCGTTGTGACAAGGAAGCCGCGATGGTGAAGTTCCACGCGTCCGAGATGGCCGAGAAGGTCACCTCCGAGGCGCTGCAGGTGTTCGGTGGCGCCGGCTACACGACACTGCATGCCGTCGAGCGCTATTGGCGCGACGCCCGCCTCACCAAGATCTTCGAGGGCACGTCGGAGATCCAGCAGCGCATCATCTCCGATCACCTGCTCGGCAAGCAGAAGGCGTAAGGCAGATGGAAGTCGACGCCTTCATCGAAACCGCGCCGGCCCTGCGCTTCGCCTTTTCCATCAAGGCGAAGGTCGGGCCGATCCAGGATCTCGGCCAGACCGCACGCGGCCATCGTCGCATCATCGACATACTGGGCGGCGAGGTGCGCGGCCCGCGACTGGAGGGCGAGATCCTGCCCGGCGGCGCGGACTGGCAGATCGTGCGGCCCGACGGCACGATCGAGGTCGTCGCGCGCTACACGATCCGCAGCGCCGCCGGTGCGATGATCTACGTCCAGAACGACGGGCTGCGCGTCGCCAGCCCGGAGATCCTTGCGCGCATGTCGAAAGGCGAGCTGGTGCCGCCGGGCAGCTACCACTTCCGCACCGCTCCGCGCTTCGAGACGTCGGAGCCCACCCTCAAGTGGCTGGAACGCGCGACTTTCGTCGGTGTCGCCACCCGAGCGCCCGACAGGGTCGCCATCGGCTTCCACGAAGTGCTTTAAGGGCGCGCCGGCCGCTCCTTCTTGCGGCAGACCTCGGCAACACGCGGTGCGATCAGGGACGCGAACCGGGCGGCGCCCTTCGCCGAGAAGTGCTCGCCGTCGGCGAACTCGTCGTCGAAATCGTCGGCCGTGAACTGCTTGCCTTCGAGCGCGACGTAAGTGTCGCCCAGCGCCGCGGCCTCGCGTTGCAGGAGGCCGTTCAGTCGCACCAACAGGGCCCGGAGATCGCCGACCTTCAGAAAGTCGCTCCACATGCCCTTGGGACCGGCGGATCTGACGAGCGACTCGAAGTTGAAAACCTCACCGATCCAGATCGTCGCGATGCCGCGCTCCCGGTTGATCGAGGAGATCGTCCGGACATTG
The DNA here is from genome assembly GCA_021732965.1 of Reyranella sp. Classification (GTDB taxonomy): domain Bacteria; phylum Pseudomonadota; class Alphaproteobacteria; order Reyranellales; family Reyranellaceae; genus Reyranella. The sequence goes on along the minus strand of JAKFVZ010000060.1, from coordinate 3,653 downwards.
CGCAGGAATATGGCCTCGAGCGCAGGATCGGGATCGCCGCTCACCTTCCCCTCGGGCCTCGGCGGTGCCCTTACCGTATCGAAGGCATAGGCGGCCAGACGTCCCAGAAGGCGCACCAGCGGGGAAAACTCCGGCAGTATCCGTTCGACGCGACGCGTCTCCAGCGCATCGACGAGCTTCGGTGTCTGGTGATTGGCGTAGCCGGGATCGAGGTTTGCAACGTGGGAGCTGTTGATGTCCGCCCCACCGACATAATAGACGGCGCAGTCCGGGGCGATGCCGTAAGCGCTTTGATAGAAGGCCGTCCGGATCGCGATCTGAACGGTACTGTTGGCGGTCACCCCATGGTTCAGCACAGCGAAGCGATCGGCGCCCAGCAGGCCTTCCAGCCGCTCGGGCCAGGTCTCACCGTCCGCGACGGCGAGATCCTCGGTCGTCGATCCACCGAAGACGGCGACGACCGTCTTGTCCCGCAGTTCCGGGGCCGACCGCTCCCGCCCGCGCAATCCCTGCGAATCGACCCGATGGGTGCCGCGCGCGCCCTGCGAGGTCGGAACATTGGTCGCCTGCAGCAGCGGATGCCACACGCGCTCCAGCTCGCGCGGCGCGTCGGCCGGCATGAGGTCGCTATCGGCCAGGTCGTATCGCACCATCGCCGCGGAGCCGAATCCCAGGCCAATCTCCACCGCCGCCAGCGACAGCACGATCATCGTGATTCGCGGCCATCGTGAGCAAACGATGCCGAGCCCCAGCAGGGAAGCGAGATAGGCGAAGTACCAGCTCCGCGGCGAGCCCGGCAGCAGTCCGGTGGCGAGCCCATAGGCCCACGTGAGCGCGACGGCCAATACCGCCAGGACCAGCGATGCGAGCACGGCGATCGTCCGCTCGAAGCGGCGGGGCCTTGCCAGCCCGACATGGGATGCCATCCAGCGGATCATGCACCCGCGGGGATATCACGCGGACGAAGGCCTCACAAAAGGAAGGGCGCGAGGCTCAGCGGCCCAGCAGGTTGGCGCGGACATGCGCCCAGAAGCCCGGATCCCGTGGCGTCGAGCGGCTGGCGGCCGCCATCTTGCGGTAGAGGTCGCCCAGCGAGCGCTTGGCGGTTTCGGACCGGAGCCGCGTTCCGTCGGCGCCAGGCTCCAGCGTGAGCTCGCGCGTATGGAAAAGCTCAAGGCCCGGGCGGTGGCCGATACTGACGACCGACGTCTCCGGCAGCTCCTCGATCAGGAGCTTCATGACGTTTTCCTGTCCCGCCTCGTCCAGAGCCGACGTGGCCTCGTCCATGAAGATCCAGTCGGGCTTGTGGATGAGCACCCGGGCGAAGGCGACGCGCTGCTGTTCGCCGCCGGACAGGATGTGGTCCCATCGTTCGGTCTCGTCGAGGCGGTCGCGCAGATGATCGAGGCCGACCTTGTGCAGCACGTCCTTGAGAACATCGTCGGTGATGCCTTCCGGCGCCACCGGGTAATGCATCGCCTCGCGCAGCGTTCCCACAGGGAAGTACGGCTTTTGCGGCATGAAGGTGATGTTGCCCGTCGGCAGATGGATGGCGCCGCGGCCCCACGGCCAGACACCGGCGACCGCCCGCATGATCGTGCTCTTGCCGCTGCCGGACTTGCCGCGGATCAGAACCCGCTCGGCGCGCTGGATCTCGACCTCCGCTTCGGCGACCAGCATCTCGCCGCTGGGCCGCGCCACCCCGAGTTCGCGCATCACCAGCCGGTCCGATTCCGCCGGCGGGTGAACGACGATCCGCTCCTCGTCCGCCATCTCCTGGCTTTCCTCCAGGTCGGTGAGCGCCATGTGCAGATGCACCACGCGATCGGTCGAGGCACGCCACTCGGCGAACTTCGGGAAGTTGTCGATCAGCCAGGACAGCGCCCACTGCACGCTGGAGAAAGCCTGCGCCGTCTGCATCAGGCCGCCCAGCGCAATCTCGCCGCCGAGATAGCGCGGCAGCGCGACGATCAGCGGTACGATGGGCGCCAGATAGGCGAGCGAGCTGGTGAGCAGCGAGAGGTTGCCCTGGCCGCGCGTCTGGACGTTCCAGGCCGCGCGCAGGTCGAACAGCGAGCCGCGCAGCCGCTCGCGCTCGTCGTCCTCGCCGCGCATCAAGGCGATGCCCTCGGCGTGCTCGCGGGCCCGGGTCAGTCCCGACCGGAAATCGGCCTCGCGGCTCTGACGGACGTTGCCGGCATGGATCAGGCCGCGACCCAGGAAATAGGTGAACAGCGAACCGACCAGCGCATAGGCCACCGCGGCCCAGACCATGTAGCCCGGCAGGTTGAACTCGAAGCCGAACAGCTTGATCGGCATCGTGCCCGACAGGATCCACAGCACGCTGAGGAAGGTGAAGAGCTGCAGCACGCACTGCAGGATGCTCTGGGCGAACTCGACGGCGAGTTCGGTCGAAACGCGGATGTCCTCGGCGATGCGGCCGTCGGGATTGTCGACCTCGTCGGCCAGCATGCCGAGCTGGTACTGGCGTCCGGAGTTCAGCCAGCGCTGGACGGTGACGTGCGACAGCCAGGAGCGCCAGTTGATCTGCAGCCGTCGCTTGACGTGAAGCTGGATCGCCACCGCGACGCCGGCCGACCCGACGATGGCCGCCAGAATCCAGAGCAGCTGCATGAGCTGCCCGACGTCGCGCTTATCCAGCGCGTTGAAGAAGTCGCGATTCCAGATGTTCAGCCACAGGGCGATGCCGACGTTGGCAACGCCCAGCACGACCAGACCACCGGTGAGCGACCAGGCGACGGCGCGATACCCCGGCGCCGTCCAGTAACCACTGGCAACGGCGGCGAAGGCGCGTATGGAGCTGTGCGGTGTGTCCAATCAGTCGCGGAAGCCCGGATCGATCCGGTCGAGCTTCCGCAGGAGTGCCGGCCAGTCCAGCAGGCCGAACGGCCGGCGGGTCTTCGGCTGATAGTTCATGTAGGTCGCGTCGACCACGTCGGTCGGGACCTCGATAAGCTTGGTGTTGCACGACATGGCCGCGAGCTGCGTCTTGCAGCTCAGCTCCAGACGGTGCATGGCGTTGAACGCCTCGGGAATGGTCGCGCCGGTCGTCAGCAGGCCGTGATTGCGCAGGATCAGGGCGTTGTTGTCGCCCAGGCTCTTTACCAGCGCCTCGCGCGCCGCGAGATCGAGGACCACGCCGTCGAAGTCGTGGTAGCTGATTTTGGCAAAGCGCATTGAAGTCTGGGTGTTGGGCAGCAGGCCGCATTCCATGGTCGACACCGCCATGCCGGGCCAGGTGTGCGTGTGGATTACGCAGCCGACCTCGGGCTTGGCCATATGGATCGCGCTGTGGATCACAAAGCCGGCGCGGTTGACGCCGTATTCGAGCCCGCCGGTGAACTCCGGGCGGCTGAGGATGTTGCCCTCGTGATCGATCTTCAGCAGGCTCGACGCGGTGATCTCTTCGTAGAGCAGGCCATAGGCGTTGATCAGGAAGGCATCGTGCTCGCCCGGCACCCGCACCGAGATGTGGTTCGCGATCAGATCCGACATGCCGTACAGGTCGATCAACCTGTAGCAGGCGGCGAGATCGACGCGAGCCTGCCATTCTTCGGGCGACACGTTCGACCGGAGATTGGCAACTTTGGAAGTCTTGAGGGCGTGCACGGCCATGGAAACGCTCCACGATG
>JAKFVZ010000082.1 GCA_021732965.1 Reyranella sp. | reverse complement strand
ACGATCCAAACCGGCTTGCCGGCGTCGGCCTCGGTCACTGGGCGATCGACTGGGGTCTCGGCTACACCTTTCTCGCCCCGACCGGTTTCGAATTCTCGGTGACCGCGGGACTCACCTACAATTTCATCAATCCTCAGACGGGCTATCAAAGCGGCATGGACGCTCACGTCGACCTGGGGGTCTCCTATTCGTTCAGCGAGACGCTCTACGCCGGTGCCGTCGCCTACATCTACAACCAGCTTTCCCCCGATACCGGCGGATCGGCCCGTCTCGGCGACTTCCGATCGAGCGTCGCGGGCGCAGGACCGCAGATCGGGTGGTCTTTCACCGGCGCCGGCATGGGCTTCGACGTGAACCTCCGCGGATACAAGGAATTCGCGGCGCACAATCGGCCGGAGGGATGGAATGCCTACCTCACGCTGTCGATCGGCGCGCTGCCGCGCAAGAAGGCGGATTGATCGCGATGCCGAAACTGATCGATCGCTATCTCGACCCGAGCGAAAGCCTGCTCGAGATCCTGTTTGGTCTGGTGATGGCTTTGACCATGACCGCCGGCGCACGGCTCCTGTCGGAGCCCACCGCGCTCGACCCGTCTGAACTGATGCTCGCCCTGATCGGCTGCAACGTCGCCTGGGGAGTCATCGACGCGGTGTTCTATCTGATGGGGTCACTGTTCAACCGCAATCGCCGCGTGAGACTGATTCGACGACTGCAGGCCGTGACCAGCGACGATCAGGCCATCGCGCTCGTTCGCGACGAATTCGATCTTCGAGGCGAGCCGCCCACCCGGCCGGAGGACAGCGCCGTGTTCCATCGGGCCGTGCTGGAATTGCTGCGTCACGCCGGTTCCGAGCGTGCTCACTTCACACGGCACGAGTTCATCGCCGCCGGGATCGTCCTCCTGCTGGTGTCGGCAACGGCCATCCCTGGGCTGATCCCGCTGCTGCTGGTCGACGATTCCGACACGGCATTGAGACTGGCCAACGCGGTTCAAGTCTTCCTGCTGTTTGCAATCGGCTATCGCTGGGCCCGGTACTCGGGTGCCCCGGGCTGGCGTGGGGCCGTTATCGTCGGCACCCTCGGCATCGGCCTGGTGCTGGTGGCGGTTGCGCTGGGCGGTTGATCACGCGGTCGCCGCAGAGGGGCGGCGGGTACCGCAAGATCGGTACCTGGTTCGCAATGGCTGAGGAGAAATGGCGCGCCCGGAAGGAGTCGAACCTCCAGCCTTCTGATTCGTAGTCAGATGCTCTATCCAGTTGAGCTACGGGCGCACGGCCAAGCCCCGAGGGGCCTAGCGAAGAGGGGCGCACCCTAATGAAACTGGTCCGGCGTTGCAAGCCGAGTAGGATGGGTTTTGGGGCTGCGACGCGGCGCCCCATGTCGGCGGATTCGGGACCCCGAAACGGCCCCGGGCGCGGACGCGGGACATCCGCCAAGTTGTTCTGCCGCCTTTGGAATCCGCCCTTGTCGGTTTTGCTTGCTTTAAGTTAGCATGACTGCCATCTGGATTTGGGGGCACGTGCCCCGGCTCGGCACGACCTGTAGCCGGGCGCCGGATCGGAGCACCTGATCGATGGTACCGGGGCAGGTTCGAGGCCGTAGATGGCGCTAAGTTTTCAACGGCCCGCACTTCTTCTGGCGATGATCGTTCCGGCCGGCTGCGACCAGGCCAACGTCTTTGCACCCGCCGGCAGCCCGCCGCCGTCGAATTCCAATCCCGCCATCACCCAGACCGGCACGCTGACGGTTCGCAAGAGCATCGAGCAGCTGCGCAGCGACCAGGCCGCGCTCAGCAACGGCATCGCCGCGCAGCAGGCCCAGTTCAACGCCACGCGCGGACAGCTGGCCGGCGACGCGCGGACCTATGCGGGACTGGTGAGCGGCATCAATTCGCGCCTGCAGGCCGGCACGACGCCGGGCAATCCCGACCTGGTGAACCAGTGGAACGCCGCGCAGGGCAAGCTCGACGCCGTGACGATCGGCGTGGGTTCGCTGAACTCGCTGGCCAGCCAGGTAACCACCCAGGCGTCGGTGGCGGGCTACCTGCTCGAGAACGTGCGCGCGACCTACCGGATCGGCGGCGCCGTCGATGCGGACCATCGCAACCTGCGCGCCATCGAGGCCGAGACCCGGCGCTCGATGCAGCAGATCGACCGGCTGATCGTGGACCTCAACGCCGAGATCAGCCGCGAGAATACCTTCCTTGGCCGCGAGCGCGGCAACCTCGCCGCCCTGTCCTACAACGTGAACATCGGCCGTCTCGGCTCGCCGCCCGGCATGGGGGCCGCCGGGCAGCCCGGTACCGTCACGCCGCAGCCGACCCGCCGGCCCGTTCCCCTCCAGTAGGCGGCCGCCCGCCCGCGCTCAGGGCTGATCTGCCTCACCGACAGTCGCGCATCCCGGGTCCGGGGCGTACAGTCTCGTGCATGGCTCTCCGCTTCCTCCCGATCCTCGGCCTGCTTCTCGGCATGATCCTCGGCCTGGCGCTGCCGGCCGCAGCGCAGGTCTCGCCTGCCGATCAGACCGCGATCCGCGGCGTGATCGAGGGCCAGGTCGAAGCCTTCCGCCGCGACGATGGCGAGGCCGCCTTCGGCTTCGCCTCGCCCAACATCCGCAGCCTGTTCGGCACGTCCGAGACCTTCATGGACGTCGTGCGCCAGGGGTATCGCCCGGTCTATCGGCCGCAGGTCTTCGAGTTCCGCGAAATCGTCACGCTGCACGGCATGCCGACGCAGAAGGTGCATGTGGTCGGACCCGACGGGCGGCCGGTCACCGCCTTCTATCCGATGTCGCAGCAACCCGACGGAAGCTGGCGCATCGAAGGCTGCTACCTGCAGGCGCCAGAAGAACACCAGGCCTGATCGCTCCCATCCGCCGATGTCTCGCGTTTCGCCCAAGGTGCTGGCTCTGCTCGGCGCGCTCACCCTCGTCTGGGGCACCAACTGGCCGCTGTTCCGGATCGCGCTCGACGAGTTGCCGGTCTTCACTTTCCGCGCCCTGGTCCTGTCGTCGGCGGTGATCATGCTGACGACGATCCTGCTGGTACGCCGCGAGAGCTTCGCCGTGCCGAAGGGCAAGTGGCCGGCGCTGATCCTGGCCTCGGCCATGAACATCGGCATCTGGAACATCGCGACGTCGCTGGCCGTACTCTACATCCCGTCGGGCCATGCCTCGGTGCTGGCCTACACGATGCCGCTGTGGGTCGCGGTGCTGGGCTTCGTCGTGTTCGGCCAGAAGCTCACCGGACGATTGCTCGCGGCCATCGCGATCGGCGCGGGCGCCGTCGCGGCGCTGATGATTCCCAACTTCCAGACTTACGCCTCCGCGCCGCTCGGCCTGTTCTGGGGCCTGCTGGCGGGCTTCTGCTGGGCCGTCGGCACCTTCGTCGTGAAGCGCACGAACTGGTCGGGCATGGGCCTCTCGCTCACCTTCTGGCAGGTCCTGATCACGCTGCCGCCGATCGCGCTGGGGGCGCTGGTCTTCGACGGGCTGCCGACGCATTGGCCCTCGGCGAAGGCGCTTGCCGCCACGATCTACACCGGTGCGATCCCGATGGCGCTCGGCACCGCGACCTGGTTCACCCTGGTCAAGCTGTTGCCGGCGCAGGTGGCGGCCCTCTCCTCGATCGCAATTCCCATCGTGGCGATCGTGAGCGGCATCCTGATGCTGAACGAACCGTTGTCGACGTTGCAGGCCGTGGCCATCGGCTCCACGGTGATCGCGCTGTGGCTCGCTCTGGTGCCGGGCCGACAGCGATAGCCGACAGCGGTAGTTGCCGCCGACCGAGGCAATTCCCACATTGGAGTGGGTATTGGAGGCCCGGGTCATGGCAAAAGGCGATCCACGAGACTGGATGTGGGCCGAAGCGCTGCAGATGCTGGCGCAGGCGGAACGCATGCATCATCAGGTCTTCCGGCCGCAGACGGCCGGTCGGCTGCGGCCCAGCTGGGAGCCGCCCGTCGACGTGCTCGAGACCGAGCGCGAGGTGCTGATCCTCGCTGCGCTGCCCGGCGTCGACGTGCAGAAAGTCGAAGCCGTGATCGAGAACGGCACACTCGTTCTTTCCGGCGAGCGCACGGTTCCGGCCGAACTGCGGACCGCGAAGATCCATCGCATGGAGCTGCCGCAGGGCCGCTTCGAGCGCCGCATCGAGCTGCCGCCCGGCCATTACGGCGACGTGCGCCGCTTCGAGGTGAACGGTTGCCTGGCTGTCACGCTCGCCAAGGCGGTCGTGCGGAGGCAGCCATGAGCCCGCAGGACGAGGCCGGACAGGCCATGACCGCCGCCATGCCCGGAACGAAGCCCGAGACGAAGCCGTTGCCGTCCGACGCATTGATCGTCGTGCCGGTGCGCGATCTCGTCCTCTTCCCCGAGATGGTGTTCCCCGTCAGCGTCGGCCGGCCCTCGTCGGTCGCCGCCATCCAGCAGGCCGTGCGCGAACAGCGCCAGATCCTGCTGGTCCTGCAGCGCGACCCCGCGAAGGAAGATCTCGTGCCCGCCGACCTTCACCCGGTCGGCACGGTCGTAAACATCCTGCGCTATGTCACCACGCCCGACGGCAATCATCACATCGTCTGCCAGGGCGTGCAGCGTTTCCGCATCACCGACTTCGTCGACGGCCATCCCTTCATGATGGCGCGTGGCCTGCATCTGGCGGAGCCGACCGGGTCGGGTCCGGAGATCGAGGCGCGCTTCCTCGTCCTGAAGCAGCAGATCCGCGACACGCTCGAGCTGCTGCCGCAGGTGCCGCAGGAGCTGCGCCAGACCGTCGAGAACACGACATCCGCCGGCGCACTGGCCGACCTCGCCGCTTCCTATCTCGATTCCAAGCCGGCCGAGAAGCAGGAAGTGCTGGAGGCGATCGATCTCGTGCCGCGTCTCGACAAGGTCACTGAGCTTCTCTCGAAGCGGCTCGAGGTGCTGCGCATCAGCAGCGAGATCGGCAACAAGACCAAGAGCTCGCTCGACGCGCGCCAGCGCGAGATGGTGCTGCGCGAGCAGATGGCCGCGATCCAGCGCGAGCTGGGCGAGGACGATTCGAACAAGCAGGCGATCGCCGATCTCGACAAGGCGATCACCGACGCGAAGATGCCGCCGGAGGCCGAGACCGCCGCACGCAAGGAGTTGCGCCGCCTGCAGCGCACGCCCGAGGCGTCGGCCGAGCACGGCATGATCCGCACCTATCTCGACACCTTGGTCGAGCTGCCCTGGGCGCTGCCCGGGACCCAACCGATAGACATCGCCGAGGCGCGAAAGGTTCTCGACGCCGACCATTTCGGCCTGGAGAAGATCAAGAAGCGCATCGTCGAGTATCTCGCCGTGCGCAAGCTGGCGCCCGAGGGCAAGGCGCCGATCCTGTGCTTCGCGGGACCGCCGGGCGTCGGCAAGACCTCGCTCGGCCAGTCGATCGCCCGGGCGATGGGCCGCAAGTTCGCGCGCGTGAGCCTGGGCGGCGTCCATGACGAGGCCGAGATCCGCGGCCATCGCCGCACCTACATTGGTGCACTGCCGGGCACCATCATCCAGGCGATCCGCAAGGCGGGCTCGCGCGACTGCGTGATGATGCTCGACGAGATCGACAAGATGGGCAGCGGCGTGCACGGCGACCCGTCGGCGGCGATGCTCGAAGTGCTCGATCCCGAGCAGAACGGCACGTTCCGCGACAACTATCTCGACGTGCCGTTCGACTTGAGCCGCGTGGTGTTCATCGCCACCGCCAACATGCTGGACACGATCCCGGGCCCGCTGCGCGACCGCATGGAGATCATCCAGCTGAGCGGCTACACGTCGGGCGAGAAGCTGCAGATCGCCAAGCGCTATCTCGTGCGCCGGCAGCTCGAAGCCAACGGCCTCACCGCCGAGCAGGCCGGCATCGACGACGAGGCGCTGGAGCTGATCATCGGCGGCTATACGCGCGAGGCCGGCGTCCGCTGGCTCGAACGCGAGATCGGCCGTGCGCTGCGCCATGTCGCGGTGCAGGTCGCCGAAGGCACGGCAACCAGGGTGCAGATCGGCACCGCCGACATCGCGGAGCTGCTGGGGCCGGTCCGCTTCGAGAACGACGTGGCGATGCGCACCAGCGTGCCCGGCGTGGCCACCGGTCTGGCCTGGACGCCGGTGGGCGGCGACATCCTGTTCATCGAGGCGACGCGCTCGTCCGGCAGCGGCCGGCTGATCCTGACCGGCCAGCTCGGCGACGTGATGAAGGAGAGTGCGCAGGCGGCGCTCAGCGTCATCAAGAACAAGGCGAAGTCGATCGGCATCGACCCGGCCCTGTTCGAGAAGAACGACATCCATGTCCACGTGCCGGCTGGCGCCACGCCCAAGGACGGGCCGAGCGCGGGCGTTGCAATGTTCATGGCACTGGCCTCGCTGATGACCGGCCGCACGATCCGCAGCGACACCGCCATGACCGGCGAGATCAGCCTGCGTGGGCTGGTGCTGCCGGTCGGCGGCATCAAGGAGAAGGTCGTGGCCGCCGCCGCCGCGGGCATCACCCGCGTCATGCTGCCGGCGCGCAACAAGCGCGACTACGACGACATCCCGGAAGAGGTGCGCAACACCCTCAAGTTCATCTGGCTCGAGAAGGTCGACGACGCGGTGACGCAGGCGCTGTCAGCCGATGCGCCGGACGAAAGCGACGAGGGCTGAGCCTCATGTCGTCCTGAGCCCTAGCGAAGGACCTTGCCGAGCGGCCGGAGTACTCCGTCGCAGGCGTAAGATCCTTCGCTGCGCTCAGGATGACTATGAGAGGCGCAGCGACAGCGGCGCTATCTCGTCGCCGGGGCGGCCGGCGTAGTCGAGCTTGACCGAATCGCGCAGCATGCGGGCCTGCGCCTCGGCCAGGCGCTCCATCGCGGCGGCCGGATCGAGATGGACCGGGTTGCCGTCCTTCAGCACCACCTCGCCGTCGACCAGCACGGTCTGCACCGCGCGATCGGCGGCGTGGAAGACGAAGGAGCGCAGCGGGTCGCGCGCCGGCTGCATCAGCGGATGGTTGAGATCGACCAGCACGATGTCGGCCGACATGCCGGGCGCCAGCGCCCCGATATCGTCGCGGCCGAGCGCCGCCGCCCCGCCGAAGGTCGCGGCCTCGAAGGCACCGGCCGTGTCGAGACTACGGATGTCCTCGCTCATCAGCCGGCCGGCGACGATGGCCAGCCGCATCTCCTCGATCAGATTGTGCGGCGCGCAGTCGGTGCCGAGGCCGACATTCACGCCCCTCTCGCGATAGCGCCCGACATGATCCATCGCCAGCCCGTAGCGCGCGAAGGGCTGCGGGCAGTGCGCCACCGACGCACCGGCCTCGGCGATCAGATCGAGGTCCTTGCGCGTGTGCCAGTTTATCTGCGGATGATCGTCGAGCAGGATGCAGTGCGCCATGATCGTGTCGGACTTCATCAGCCCGTTCTGCGCGGCCCACTGGATCGGCGTCATGTTGTGGCGGCGGATCATCTCGCGCACCTCGACGACCGACTGGCCAACATGGGTCGAGAAGCGGCGGCCCGATTCGTCGGCATGCTTGCGGCCGGCCGCGAACAGTTCCGGCGTCACCGTGTCGATCTGCGCCGGGAAGACCACGGCGTCGAGACGGCCCGAATTGTGCGCCTCGGCCTCGTCCATCACCCGCCTGGCCTTCTCGAACTGGGCGAGTCCGGCGGCCTCGTCCCACTTCCAGGTCACGGTCTGCGGCGCTGTCATGCCCCAGCGCGCCGAGGCGAAGGTGGGCGCCGCATAGAAGCGCATGCCACTCTGCGCCATCGTCTCCAGCCAGCCCTCGAACGGCACGGTGACGTCGCAGGCGGTCGTCGTGCCGGCGCGCAGCATCTCCGAGTAGGCCAGCGTCGCGGCGCCCTGGCGGCCGTCGTCGCCCAGGCGAAACGCCTGCAGCCGCTCCATCAGGCCGGTCATCTGCTGTTCGGGCACGCCATGGTCCTCGCGAACGCCGCGATAGCCGGGCTCGGTCGAGGGATGGGAATGGATGTTGATCAGGCCCGGCAGGGCCAGCAGCCCCCGCCCGTCGATCACCGTCTCCTCGGGCCCGGTCGGGCGCGCGCCGGCCGGCGTGATCTCGACGATGCGGCCGTCCTTCAGGTGCAGGTCGACCTCGCGGCGATAGGCATGGCGCTTCTCGGCACCGTCCCGGACCACGGCCCAGGAGACGTTTCGGATCGAATCGGGCCGCTTGGACATAAATACGCTCCCATAGAGGCATGCCTGTTGCATAGGCACCGCAACGGGACGATAGAATCGGGAAAACCCGAGAACAAGGAGGCAGGTGATGCGGAAGATGAGCTGGGCGGCGCTCGCCGCGGCAACGACGGTGCTGTTTTCGGCCACGGCCGGGGCGCAGACGCTGAAGGTCGTCATGCATTCGGACGTCAAGATCGTCGATCCGATCTGGACCACGGCCTATATCGTCCGCAACTACGGCTACATGGTCTACGACACGCTGCTGGCGGTCGACGACAAGCTCGACGTCAAGCCGCAGATGCTCGAAGGTTGGAAGGTGAGCGACGACAAGCTCACCTACACCTTCACCCTGCGCGACGGGCTCAAGTTCCACGACGGCGCACCGGTGACGTCCGAGGACTGCATCGCCTCGATCAAGCGCTGGGCGTCACGCGACGCGATGGGCCAGAAGCTCATGGGTTTCACCAAGGCTCTGGCCGCCGTCGACGACAAGACCTTCACACTGACCCTCAACGAGCCCTACGGTCTCGTCATCGAATCGCTGGGCAAGCCCAGCTCGAACGTGCCGTTCATCATGCCCAAGCGCGTGGCCGAGACGCCGGGCAACACCCAGATCAAGGAGTTCATCGGCTCCGGACCGTTCGTGTTCCGCGCCGACCTGTGGCGGCCGGGCGAAAAGACGGTCTACGACAAGTTCAAGGACTACAAGCCGCGCGCCGAGCCGCCCTCGGCCCTCTCGGGCGGCAAGAACGTCTATGTCGACCGGGTCGAGTGGATCAACATCACCGATGCGCAGACCGCGGCCAATGCGCTGATGACCGGCGAGATCGACATTCTCGAGCAGCCCCTGATCGAGATGCTGCCGTTGATCGAGAAGGACAAGAACATCGAGGTCAAGGACCTCAATCCGCTCGGCAGCCAGTACAGCCTGCGCTTCAACGTGCTGCACAAGCCGTTCGACAATGCGAAGATCCGCCAGGCCGCGCTCTATGCCCTGAACCAGAAGGACTTCCTGCTCGCCGCGATCAACGACCCGAAATACTTCAAGGAGTGCAAGGCGCTCTTCATCTGCGGCACGCCCTACGCGACCGACGCGGGCTTCGAGGACAAGCTCGAATCCAACTTCGCCAAGTCGAAGGAGATCCTGAAGCAGGAAGGCTATGACGGCACGCCCGTCGTGCTGCTGTTCGCCACCGATACCAACACCGGTCGGCTGACGCCGATCGCGAAGTCGCTGCTGGAGCGCGGCGGCTTCGTCGTCGACATGCAGGCGATGGATTGGCAGACCGTGCTGTCGCGCCGCTCGCGCAAGGAGCCGCTGAACGCCGGCGGCTGGAGCGCGTTCATGACCTCGTGGGTGTCGGCCGATCTGCTCAATCCCATCGTCTCGGCCTTCGTCGGCGCCGCCTGCGACAAGGCCGCGATCGGCTGGCCGTGCGATGCCAAGATCGAGGAACTGCGCGACGCCTTCGCCAAGACGACCGATCCCGCCAAGCGCAAGGAGCTGGCGACAGCGGTTCAGGTGCGCGAGTCTGAGTATCCGACCTTCGCGCAGCTCGGCCAGTTCAACATCCCGATGGCGATCCGCAAG
>JAKFVZ010000317.1 GCA_021732965.1 Reyranella sp. | reverse complement strand
CCGGTCGGTGCCCACGACCTCGAAGGCGCCATCGCGATAGGCGATGTCGGCCGCCGATGTCTCCAGTCTTTCGGCGGCGAGATCGCGACCGCGCTCGATCACCACGTCGGCCGCGCGCTTCAGGGTCGTGCCGCTGATGATGGTCGAGGACGAGCCGCCGGTCCCGCCGCCGTGCGGGATGCTGCGCGTATCTCCCTGTTTGATCTCGATGCGTTCGACCGGAACGCCGAGTGCCGCGGACAGGATCTGCCCAAAGACGGTCTCGTGGCCCTGACCCTGACTCTGCGTGCCCACGCGCGCGACGAGGCGATCCGCCTCGACATTGACCACGACATGCTCGTCGGCGATGCCGCCGGTGCCGTGCAGGTGACAGGACAGGCCCAGCCCTCGATGTTTTCCCGCCGCTTCGCTCGTGGCGCGCCGGGCCGCGAAGCCCGGCTCATCGGCGGTCGCGAGCGCGGTCTCGAACAGCCGGGTGCAATCGGCGGCATCGTAGGTGTAGCCGCTCGCGGCCGCGTAGGGCATCTCGTCGGCGCGCAACAGGTTGATGCGCCTCAGTTCGACGGGGGTGCGGCCGGTCTCGTGTGCGGCGAGGTCGACGAGTCGCTCCAGCAGAAACAACGCCTCCGGCTTGCCGGCGCCGCGGATGGCATCGACGGGCACGGTGTTGGTGAACACGCAGTCGAAATCGACGCGGATCGCGGGAATGCGATAGAGGCCGGAAATGACCTTCGCGAGTCCCGTGGTGGGAATGGTCGGCGCGAACATCGAGACATAGGCACCGTAGTTGGCCTCGGCCTTCACGCGCAGGCCGAGGAAGCGCCCCTCGACGTCCAGCGCCAGATCCGCCGTGGCGACGAGGTCGCGCGCATGACTGTCGCTCTGGGAAAGCTCTGCGCGCTCGCAGCTCCAGCGCAGGCCGCGACGGAGCTTCCGCGTGGCCCACGCGATCAGGGTCGATTCCGCCGAGATCGGATACTTGGGGCCGAACCCGCCACCCACGTCTTCCGTGATGAGGCGGAGCTTGTCTTTCGGAAGATCGAGAACGCGCTCGCACATCAGGCGATGCGGGATCTGCACGCCCTGGGAGGAGAGGGTCACGGTCACGAGATCGTCCGCGGCTTCATGGCTCGACCAGGCCGCGCGCGTTTCCATGTAGTGCACGATCTGGCGCGGCGAGCGAATGGAGAGCGTCGAGATATGGGCGGCACGCTCGAAGGCAGACTCCGTTGCGGCCCGATCGCCCTTGCCCCAGCGGCACATGAGATTGCCCGGAACGTCCTCGTGGACCAGCGGCGCACCGGGCGCGAGCGCCTGTGCGGCGGTGACGACCGCGGGCAGGACCTCATAGTCGATGGCGAGGGCCTCCGCGGCGTCGCGTGCCTGTTCCAGCGTTTCGGCCACGATCATGGCCACGATGTCACCGACATGCCGGACCTTGCCGACCGGCATGGGAAGGTGGGCGGGCTCACGGTGGCGGTTCCCGGCCTCGTCCTTGAGCTCGCTGATGGCCGGCAGGTGCCCCACCTTGTCGGCCACGAGATCAGTGGCCGTGAAGATTGCGGCGACGCCCGGAAGGGCCAGTGCGGGATCCTTGTCGATGCCTGCGATATGGGCATGCGCATGCGGTGAGCGCAGGAACAGGACATTCAGGGCCTGGGCGGGCGCTGTGTTGGCGGCATATCGCCCTTGCCCCGTCAGGAAGCGTCGATCTTCACGGCGTGTGATCGATTGGCCGAGCTTGAGCGGGGTGCTCATCGGGCCAACGCAGGCAAAATGGGCGCGCGGTGCCCGAGGGGACGGCTTGTTGTAGTCTTTGCCACCAAATGCTCTCAGTCGTTCGTTAGGGAGCGTTATACACCGGTTCTGGCAACCATCATCGACGATGAAATCTAGGTTTTGGATCAAGTCTGCTTTGGCCGTGGCCCTGGCGATACCCGGCGCCGCGTCGGTCGGTCACGCTCAGGCGCCGGCGGAGCGGACGACGCTTGGGCGGGCGATCGAACTGGTCGACGCGCATCTCGACAAGGCCCGGCATGAGTCGAACGCCGACCTGAAGCGGCGTCAGCAGATCGAGGGTTATCTCGCGCTCCTGTCGCTCCCCTCGAACCGTCGCCAGTACGAGGCGGCGGACAGGCTGAGAGCGATCGACGAAACGCTGGGCGACAAGCCCGTGTCGGGCGATCGCGAGGTGATCGAGGGCGGGCTGAACGTCGTGAAATCGCTGGCGGAGGAACGCGACGACCTGCAGCGCATCTTCCTGGTCGACCGGCAATATTCCGGCCTGTCTTCGGGCGAGGGCGTCAACCAGCAGTATTTCTGGCAGCTCATGCGCGCCAACGATCCCGACGCGATGACCTGGTTCTTCCAATCGATGCAGCCGGGCGTCGGCGAGACCGCGGGCATCGTCAATCGCGGCCTGGGCATCAGCCTCCTGTGCCAGCACGGCTACAGGTCGCTCGCCCGGCAGGTGGCGGTCCGTCTCACGGAGCCCGAACTCGACTACACGATCGGTCCACGCCTGGCCGACCTCGGTGCCACCGCCGAGGCCGAGCAGCGGGCGAACCGCACCATGACGCAGACGACCCGTCGCGCGCCCGCCGGGCCTGAGATCCTGATACGGCTTGCGGTCGCCGCAAGCCGCCGCGGCGACAGCGACGAGGTCGAGCGTCTCGCCCGCAAGGTGATCGAGGCCGTCGAGCCGCGCCAGTTCTCGCCCGAGCGCCGGGTCTCGACGGACTACGGCGATTGCGACTGGACCGTCGGTCGCGACTTCGCGCGGCGCTGGCAGGAGCGCAGCATCTACTGGCAGTCGGCCTTCAAGTTGACGGCCGAGCCCTCCGGCACGACGCCGGGGCGCCCCTACCTGGTGGCGCTTGCCGAGTCGGTCGCCGGCGCCGGTGGAGGCGACCACTCCGTCGAGCTGATCGACCAGTTGATCGCCATCTTCGACAAGAGCGCCCGCGAGAACGGCATCGATCTCACCAATGCCGCGATTCTCGCCGCCGACACCGAGGGCGATGCCGCGCGCCGCGGGATCGGGCCCGTCCTCGCGTGGCACTGGACCCGGCAGTCCCTGATCCTGGCCCGCGTTGCGGCTGGCGGGGCCATCGACGAGGTCGCCGCGAAGGCTCTCGGTCTGGATTGGGCGATTGGCTTTCTGGCCTCGTATCCGCATTCAGGGCTGGCACGACGCATCGGAGACCTTTCGGAAGCGGAGCGGCAGAGCGTCGAGCGGATGAATCCCAAGCTTCTCGGCCGTCTTCAACTCTTGGCGCTGGTGCTGGAAGGCAAGACCGCCGACGCCCAGGCGCTGACCGAGTCGGACCCGGCTGCGGTCGAATTCGACGGCTCGCGCATCGTGCCTCTGATCGAGGCGCAGGAGAATGCGGGTCTGCGGCCGCGCGCCATCGCCTCCCTCGACGCCTATCTCGGGGTGTTCCCGGCGAAGGATCTGGCGGCACTTCGCCTGCTGCTCATGCAGGGGCAGACCGACAAGGCGAAGAGCATGCTCAGGGCATTCGTCGCCGGCGGAGCCGGAGCGTTCGGCGTCTCGGACATCTTCGTCGGGGTCATGCTGTTGCGTGAGCTGGGCGACGACACGGATGTTTCGACGCTCGTGGGTCTGCGCAAGGGCGCGGATGCACTCGAAGCGTCGCGGCGCCTGGTGGAGATCGTCGATGCGCTTGCGTGGGACGGGAAGTCGACCGAGATCGAAGCCGCGATGCGCCAGCTACCCCGCGAAGTCGCTCAACTGTCGGCAAAGGACACCGCGTGCCTGCGCGACACATTGCAGGGCATGTTGGCGGTCTCCCTGGCGCGGCGTGGGGCGCTGGAGGACGGCATCCGGCTGGTCGCCGATCGCAAGCTCGAGCAACGCCAGCTCTGCTGGGCCGGCCGCGGCTACGACAGCAAGCCGATCTTCGATGTTCGCTTCCTGGTGCAGGAGTGGGTCCGGCGCGGCCACGCCGCGCCGTAACCCTTCGAGAGCCCTCAGGCGGCGAGCGCGTCGCTGATCACCTTCAGGGCACTGTCGATGTCGGCCTTGTTGACGTCGAGATGCGTCACGGCACGGATGCGGTTGCCGGCGGCAGTACCCATACCGACGCCGCGCTCCTTGCAGGCTTCGACCAGCCGCAGCGGCGTCCAGCCGGGCTTGGTCACCTCGAAGAAGACCAGGTTGGTCTCCATGCGCGGCACGTCGATCTTCACGCCCTTGATGTTGGCGAGGCCCGCGGAGAGGTGGCGGGCATTGTCATGGTCCTCGGCGAGCCGGTCCCAGTTGTTCTCGAGCGCATAGAGCGCGGCGGCGGCGATGATGCCGGATTGCCGCATCGACCCGCCCAGCATCTGCTTCTGCCGCCAGGCCTCGTGGATGAACTCCTTCGAGCCCGCCAGGCTGGCGCCGACCGGCGCACCCAGGCCCTTGGTGTAGTCGAGCCACAGCGAGTCGACGCAGGCGGCGTAGTCGCTCGCCTTGGTGCCGGACTGCACGCAGGCGTTGGCCAGACGCGCGCCGTCCATGTGCAGGCTGAGGCCGGCGCCCCGGGCAACCTTGGTCACGCCCTGCATGGTGGCGAGCGGCCAGACCGTGCCGCAGCCGCCGTTCGACGTGTTCTCGATCGACACGAGACGCGAGCGCGGGGCATTGCGGCTGTTCGGGTCGCGCAGGGCTTCCTTGACCTGTTCGCCGGTGAACACGCCATAGGGACCGTCGACCATGCGGATCATGACGCCGGCATTGGCGGCCGTGCCACCCGACTCGGCGTTGATGATGTGGGCCGTGCGGTCGGCGATCACCTCGTCGCCCAGCCGGCAGTGCACGCGGATGGCGATCTGGTTGCCCATGGTGCCGCTCGGCAGGAACACCGCGTCTTCCTTGCCGAGAAGTTCGCAGATCTTGTCGCGCAGGCGGTTGACCGTGGGGTCTTCCATCTTCTGCTCGTCGCCGACTTCGGCGTCGGCCATGGCCTTCCGCATACCGGGCGAGGGCTTGGTCTTGGTGTCGCTGTAAAGGTCGATGAAACGGTTTTGCATGGCGTGTTCTGATCTCCTGAGCCACCATAGCGGCAATCGCCAAAGGGAGGAAACATGAGCCAGTTTGCGGCCCAGCCCACAGCTTCGGTATTGCCCGAGGAATTGCTCTACGCCGTCGACGGTGCGATCGCGACCGTCACGCTGAATGCGCCGCAGCGCATGAACACGATTTCAGGTCCGATGCTGAAGCAGCTCACCGATGCACTGGTGAAAGCCAACGAGGACCGCGCCGTCCGGGTGGTGATCCTGACCGGCACCGGCCGCGCCTTCTGCGCCGGCCTGAACCTCGAGGCGCAGAACAAGGGCACCGACAATCTCAGCGTCGGCTCGGGCGCGACGCCGACCAACATCGATCTGCGCAACACGCCACCGCCGGTCCTGCATGCGATGGACAAGCCGGTGATATGCGCCCTCAACGGCTCGGCCGCCGGCTACGGGCTCGACCTGGCGCTGGGCGCCGACATCCGGGTGATGACGCAGTCGGCCAAGCTCGCGGCGTCCTACGCCAAGCGTGGCGTGCTGCCCGAGTCGGGTGGCACCTGGTACCTGCCGCGCATGCTGGGCTGGGCGAAGGCGTCCGAGCTGATCTTCACCGGCCGCACGCTGAGCGCGGCCCAGTCGCTGGAGATCGGCCTGGTGAACCGCGTCGTGGCGGACGGGGAGGTGATGGGCGCGGCGCGCGAACTCGCGCTGGAGATCGCAGCCAATGCGCCGCTCGCCATCCAGGCCGCCAAGAGGATGATGCGCATGGCATGGAACGAACCTTTCAACGAGCATGTCCATCATGTCTTCCTGCAGCTCCTGCCGCTGATGCAGACGGAGGACATGAAGGAAGGCATCAAGTCATTCCTGGAGAAGCGGGAGCCCAACTTCACGGGCCGATAGCACGGCGATTTCCTCGACGGATCTGGCTGATCTCGCTTTCGACGACTGCCTCCACCGGAGCCCCTCGATGAGCCGGACCTTTGCAGTAACCACCGTGGCCCTCCTGCTTGCTGCCGGTGCGGCGCAGGCCGAGCCCGTCGTCTATGCCTGGACGGGCTATGGCAAGAATGTCCCCGGCAGCGGCAAGTGCCCGACCTACAAGATGGTGATCGAGGTCACCGTCGACGGCGGTGACGTCAAGGGAAGGTTCCAGCAGGAAGGCCGGCCGGAGCGCGCTTTCCAGACCACCCTCGGCAGGAACGGTGCCATCAAGACCGCCGCCATGGTCGGCGGCGGCGGCATGATGGACGTCATCGGTCAGATCAAGGACGGCGATTCGAGGATCAAGCTCGATGGGTACTGCGTCTTCGAAGGCATGCTGACGAAGAAGTAGTCCGTCAGCCCATCACGATCGCCACGCGGCCGGTCACGCTGCGCTCCAGCAGTGCACGCATCGCCTGCGGCGCTTCGGGAAGGGCGAAGGTGCGGTCGACATGCGGCCGGCAATGCCCCTGCTCGCACCAGCCGCGGATGCGCTCGGCGAGAGCGTAGGTGCGCGGCGCCTCCTCGAAGCGCGCGTCGTGCGGGCTCCAGCCGACATAGTAGCCGTAGTTGAAGCCCATCACGGCCAGCGTCTTCACCAGCAGGATGTTGGCCGGGATTTGCGGGATCGTGCCGCTGGCAAAGCCGATGGGGCAGATCCGTCCGCCCACCGCCATGCAGCGCAGGGATTGCGTGAAGACATCGCCGCCGACCGGATCGTAGACGCGGTCGACGCCACGCCCGCCGGTGATCCTGAGGACCTCTTCCCGGAAGTCGGTCGCGTTGTAGTCGATCACATGATCGGCACCGTGTGCCTTCGCGAACTCGGTCTTGCGCGGGCCGCCCGCCGTGGCGATTACCGTCGCGCCCAGGATCTTGCCGATCTCGACCGCCGCCATGCCGACGCCGCCGGCCGCGGCATGCACCAGCAATGTGTGCCCGGACTGCACGTCCAGCGCCTCGGGCCAGGTGAGCGCGCCGGCCGAGGTCGGGTAGGAGATGGCGAGCTGGATCGCCTCGACGAAGCCGACGTTGCGCGGCTTGGGGAAGACGTTGACCTCGTGCGCCACCACCTCCTCGGCCAGGCCGCCCCAGTCGAGCACGGCCACGACCTCGTCGCCGACCTTGATCCGTTTGCAGGCCGCATCGACCTCCGTGACGACGCCCGCCGCCTCGGTGCCGGGCGCGAAGGGGAAGGGCGGGCGGCGCTGGTACTTGCCCGCGATGATCAGGGTCGTGGCGAAGCTGACGCCGGCCGCGTGGACGCGGATGCGTACCTGGCCGGCCTTCAACGGGAGCGACTCGACTTCTTCGAGCCGCAGGTCTTCGGGGCCGCCCCACTGGCGGCAGATCATTGCCTTCATGAAGGGCTTTGTATCAGGCGCCGAGGGCGCCGACGATGGCAACCGAACAAACGTTGCGCGCCGGAAAACCGCCGAGATTATGGGTGAGACCAAGGCGCACGTCGGGACGCTGCCGGGCGCCGGCGCGGCCCTGCAGCTGCAGATACATCTCGTAGATCATGCGGATGCCGGAGGCGCCGATCGGGTGGCCGAAGCATTTCAGGCCGCCATCGATCTGGCACGGCACCTTGCCGTCCGAATCGTAGAAACCGTCGAGCACGTCGCGGACCGCGCCGCCTTCCGGCGAGATGAACAGGTCTTCCAGCGTCACCAGTTCGGTGACGGAGAAGCAGTCGTGGCATTCGACGAGGCTGAGCTGCTCGCGCGGACGGTCGATACCGGCCTCGCGGTAGGCGCGCTGGGCGGCGACCCGGGCCGTGGCGAAATAGCTTCCGTCCCAGCTATTGTGCTGCTCCTCGATGCCATTGGAGCCCGCGATCTGGAGCGCCTTGACCGAGACGATGTCCTTCTTGCCGAGGCTGCGCGCGATCTCGGGCGTGGTGACGATGGCGGCGGCCGCGCCGTCGCTCACGCCGCAGCAATCATAGAGGCCCAGCGGATCGGCGATCAGTGGTGCGTTCAGCACGTCGGCTTCGGTAATCGCACGCTGCAGGTGAGCCTTGGGATTCTTGACGCCGTTGGCGTGGCTCTTGACCGATATGTGGGCCATCGCCCGCTTGAGCTCGTCCCGGCTGACGCCGTGCTTGGCGCGATAGGCCGAGGCGAGCTGGGCGAAGCTGCCGGGGGCCGTGAGGTTCGCCCACCATAGCGGCGGGGTGGAGCCGGCATTGAGGCCGGGCAGGCCACCGAAGCCAGTGTCCTTCAGTTTCTCGACGCCCAGCGCCAGGGCCATGTCGCAGGCGCCGGCCGCGACGGCATAGACCGCCGACCGGAAGGCATCGGAGCCGGAGGCGCAGTAGTTCTCCACGCGGCTGACGGGGATGTAGTCGAACCGCAGCGTCTCGGAGAGCGGCAAGCCCGACTTGCCGACATGGACCTCGTCGAGGCACGTCGCAAGCCAGGCCGCATCGATCCGCTTGCGCTCGATGCCGGCGTCGGCGATCGCCTCCTCGAAGGCGCCGACCATCAACTCCTCGGCACCCTTGTCCCAGTGCTCGCCGAAGCGCGTGCAGCCCATGCCGACGATGGCGACCTTGTCGCGAATCCCAGAGGTCATGCCGAGATCTCCCTAGACGAGCTGCACCGGCAATCGCTTGACGCCGCGCAGGATGAGCGAATCGTGCCATTCCGGATCGCCGCCGGAAAGCCGGATGCCTGGAAGGCGTTCCGCGAGCCGGATGGTCGCAATCTGCGCCTCCAGGCGGGCGAGCGGCGCCCCCAGGCAGAAGTGGATGCCGTGACCGAAGGTGAGGTGGGCATTGGGTTCGCGGCCGATGTCGAATCGCTCGGGATCGTCGAACGCCTCGGGATCGCGGTTGGCCGCGTTCATGAAGGCGAAGAGGCGCTGTCCCTGGCGAATGGTCCTGCCGCCCATCTCGAGGTCCGCGGCGGCGACGCGGGCAAGGGCGCCCGAGGGGCCGTCGTAGCGCAGGAATTCCTCGACGGCGCTCTCGGCCAGACCGGTGTCGGCAATCAGTCTCTCCCACTGATCGCGGTTCCTCATCGCGTACAGAAAGCCGTTGCCGATCAGATTGGTGGTCGTTTCGTGGCCGGCGAACAGGAGCAGGATGCAGGTGCCGATGATCTCGTCGGTCGTGAGCGCATCGCGATCGTCGCGCGCCAGCACGAGATGGCTGATCATGTCGTCGCGCGGCTCGGCGGTCCGCGCCTCGACCAGGCAGCGGAAATAGTCCGACATGGCCTTCGCGCCCGCTTCGGCACGCAGGTACTTGTTGCCGGCAACCTGGGCCGTGCCGATGAACAGGGCGATGTCGTCGGACCAGATCTTTACCCGTTCGAGGTCGGCACGCGGCACGCCCAGCAGGTCCATGATCACGCAAGCGGGCAGCGGGTAGGCGAAGTCGGCGATGTAGTCGACGGTCTCTCCGCGCCGGGCCTTGGCTTCCATGCCGTCGATCAGGTGGGCGACGATGCCCTCGATGCTGGGGCGCAGGTTGGAGACCGAGGTCGGCGTGAAGGCCTTGTTGAACAATCGCCTGAGCCGTGTGTGGTCGGGCGGATCGCGGAACACCATCCAGTGATTGAGGTAACGAACCAGGCTGTCGATCGAGCCGCGCTGGTACTCGGCATTGGCCTTGAAGAAGGGCGTCAGCCGGTCGGCCGAGATTTGCCTGTTGAGCGCCACCTGCTTCACGTCGGCATGGCGCGTGATGATCCAGGCCTTCATGGCCGGCGACCAGTGGATCGGGTCCTCGGCGCGCAGACGCGCGAACTCCGGGAACGGATCGGCGTTGGTCGCGGGATTGCCGAGATC
>JAKFVZ010000319.1 GCA_021732965.1 Reyranella sp. | reverse complement strand
GCACCATCGCTTTCACCGTGGTCGGCCTGCCCGACAAGGCGGTGGGCGAGAGCCGCGAGCGGGTGCGGGCCTGTTTCCGCGCGCTGGGGCTGGCGCTGCCGCCGCAGCGCATCACCGTGAACCTCTCGCCGGCCGACCTCGCCAAGGAAGGCTCCCACTACGACCTGCCCATTGCGCTCGGACTTCTGGCCGCGATGGGGGTGCTCCCGCGCGAGAGCGTGGAAGGGTTCGTGGCCCTGGGGGAACTGGCGCTCGACGGGACGCTCTGCCGTGTGCCGGGCGTCCTGCCGGCGGCGATCGCCGCCCAGGCGGCGGGGCGCGGCGTGATCTGTCCTTCGGTCTGTGGCGGCGAGGCCGCGTGGGGTGGCTTCGATCCCGTCCACGGCGCCGACCGGCCACCGATCATCGCCGCGCCCTCGCTGCTGTCGCTGATCAATCACCTGCGCGGCCAGCAGATCCTGCCGGCGCCAGAGGCGCTGATGGCCGACGACCGTACCCACTATCCCGACCTCAGCGAGATCAAGGGCCAGGAGAGCGCCAAGAGGGTGCTCGAGATCGCCGCGGCCGGCGGGCACAACCTGCTGATGATCGGGCCTCCCGGCTCGGGCAAATCGATGCTGGCCGCGCGCCTGCCGGGCCTGCTGCCGCCGCTCGAACCGGAGGAGGCGCTGGAAGCCTCGATGGTGCGCTCGCTGGCCGGCGACCTGGGCGAGGGGCGCCTCAGCCGCCGCCGGACCTTTCGCGACCCGCATCATTCGGCGACGCTTCAGGCGCTGATCGGCGGCGGATCGCGCGTCAAGCCGGGCGAGGTTTCGCTCGCCCATCAGGGCGTGCTGTTCCTCGACGAATTGCCGGAGTTCAACCGCGCCACGCTCGAAGCGCTGCGCCAGCCTCTGGAAAGCGGCCGCGTGACGGTGGCGCGCGCCAATGCCCACGTCACCTATCCCGCGCGCTTCCAGCTCGTCGCCGCGATGAACCCCTGCCGCTGCGGCCATCTCATGGATCCCAATCGGTCCTGCGCCCGCGGCCCGCGCTGCGGCGCGGACTACCAGGCCAAGCTCTCGGGCCCCTTGCTCGACCGCATCGACCTCACCATCGACGTACCGGCCGTCGCCGCGGCGGACCTCGCCCTGCCGCCACCGGCCGAAAGCTCGGACGACATTGCCGCCCGCGTCGCCGCCGCGCGCACCGTCCAGCGCGAGCGGCTGGCCAGGCTCGATGCCAAGGGAAAGCTGACGGCGGTCGAGCCCGATCCCGCAGCCGGCCTTCTCGCCGACCGCGCCCGCAACTGGGCCAAGCCGCGCTGCAACGCCGACACCGACGGCGCTCTGCTGGCCGCCATCGCCGAACCGGACGCCGAGGGCCGCGCGCTGCTGGGTCGCGCCGCCGAACGCCTCGGCCTCTCCGCCCGCGCCTGGCATCGCACCCTCCGCGTGGCGCGCACCCTGGCCGACCTCGACGGCTCCGACGCCGTGCGCCGCCTCCACATCGCCGAAGCGCTGAGCTATCGGCGGCCGCAGTCGCGGTCGATGCTGGCGGCCTGACTCCGCATCAGGGATCGATCAGCACGCCCGGGTTCATCATCCCCTTCGGATCCAGTTCGCGCTTGGCGCCGCGCAGGGCGCGGGCGAACAGTTCGGGCCGCTGCTTGTCATAGAACGGCCGATGGAAGCGGCCCACCGCGTGATGGTGCGTGGTGGTGCCGCCATGCTCAACGGTCGCGGCGGTGCAGGTCGACAGGACCTCCATGAACTGCGCCAGCGCGTCCTTCTTCGGGTCGAACACGCCCCCGAAGGTGAAGTAGAGGCAGGGCCCGTCGGGATAGACGTGGGTGAAGCGGCAGGTGACGGTGCCCTCGCGGCCCGTCACCGCCTTGATCGTCTCCTTGGTCAACTTCGTGATCCTGGCGTGGAAGTCGCGATAGCGCTCCCAGGTCATCGAGGTCTCGAAGGTCGAGGAGAGTATGCCGCGCGCCACGGCATGCTCGCCGTAATGCGGCGCGCGGATGAACTTGTTGCGCCAAGCGCCGGCGGCGCCCGAACGGTGCGCGTTCTCGTCGTCGTCGCTCCGGTCGGCGACACCGCCATGGGCGGCGCAGATCTCCAGCGCGCGCTTCATCCAGGCGTCGAGTGGATGGTCGGGCGATTCGAAGGCCAGCACCAGCACCGCCTCCTCGTTGCTCCACGGGATGCCGGGCAGCGCCTCGCGCGCCTCGAGCAGGCGGCAGTTGGCGGGATAAAGGCCGGCCTGCGTGATGTCGCGCACCGCGTCGGCGCCGGCGTGGAAATCGCGGAAGCGCACGCTGGCGGAGGCGCGGAAGGTCGGCTTCTTGCGCAGTCGCACCCACGCCTCGGTGATGATGCCTAAAATGCCCTCGGAGCCGATGAACATCCGGTCCGGACTGGGGCCGGCGCCGGAGCCGGGCAGGCGCCGCGTCTCCAGCGTGCCTTCGGGGGTTACGACCCGCGTGCTCTCCACGAAGTCGTCGATGTGGGTGTAGAGCGTGGCGTAGTGGCCGCCCGAGCGCGTGGCGATCCAGCCGCCCAGGGTCGAGCAGCGATAGGCCTGCATGTAGTGGCGCATGGTGAACGGCGTGTCGCGCAGCGCGTCCTCGATGGCGGGACCGTAGATGCCGCCCTGGATGCGCGCGGCCTGGCTCACCGCATCGACCTCCAGCACCTTGTCCATGTGGCGCGTCGAGATCGTCACGACCTTGTCGAAGGCGGCCGAGGGCTCGATGCCCTTCACCACCGACGAGCCGCCACCATAGGGAATCGCCTTGGCGCCGATGCGGCCGCACCAGTCGAGGATCTTCGCGATGTCCTCCTCGGTCTCGGGGAAGGCCACCGCGTCGGGCGGGTTGGGCACCGAGCGCATGAACATGCGGATCGTGTCGAAGCCCGCCTTGCCGTAGCTGTGCTCCAGCCGCGTCAGGTGATCGGTGCGCACCATCGCCTGCAAGGCCGAGGGCACCTCGACCCGGCTCTTGCGCAGGACGATCTCGTCCGCCCTGGGCGGCGCCTTCACGTCGAAGCCGGAGAGGCCGTAGCGCTGGGCGATCTCCGCTTCCCACGGCCGGATCTCCTCCGGGGTCAGGTCCTCGTCGGCGTAACCCCAGGCATAGAATTTCTTCTGCCGCCGCATGATTCCTCCGGTGTCTTCTTCATTTTCAGGCGGCGAAGGCGATCGGCTTCGTCGTCCCCTTGATCTGCGTGCGATGCATGACACGCCGCGCCGTTTTGTCGAACGGATCGCGGCGATGCATGGTCGAGCGATTGTCCCACATCACGAGGTCGCCCAGCTTCCAGACATGCTGGTAGATG
This sequence comes from Reyranella sp., assembly GCA_021732965.1. GTDB lineage: Bacteria > Pseudomonadota > Alphaproteobacteria > Reyranellales > Reyranellaceae > Reyranella. Next base: position 6,496 of record JAKFVZ010000319.1, on the reverse strand, counting down.
AAGCGCGGCTGCGTGACATGCGCCCACAGTTCTTCGAGCACCGCGTCGGACTCGGCCTTGGTGTAACCCTCGACGTAGGAATTGCGCCGGCGTCCGAGATAGAGTGTGGCCCGGCCGTTGACCGGATGGCGCAGGATCGCGGGATGCCAGGCACCCGGCGCGACCATCGGATCGTCGGTCGGCGTCACGCCCTTGCGCAGGTAGCCGCCTGAATTGTAGGTGCCGTCGTGCTTCACGCGCCGGCCCTCGATCTTCGCTCGCAACCCGGCGGGCAGGGCATCGCAGGCCGCCTGCATGCTGGTGAACCAGGTGTTGCCGCCGGTCGGCGGGATCTCCAGCGAGTAGAGCATCGAGGCGTCGGGCGGCACGTCGAGATAGCTCATGTCGGTGTGCCAGACAGCCTCGCCATCGCCCAGCGCGCCGATCGGGTCGCCCTTGGTGTCGAGCACGTTCGACACGACGTAGATGTCGGGATAGCCGGGCGGGCTGATGCGGCCGCGCTCCTGGTTGGGCGGCGGATCGAGTTCGCCGAAGCGGCGGCTGAAGGCCAGGAGATGGTCGTCGCTCAACTGCTGCCCGCGCAGCAGGATCATCGAATGCGCGTACCAGGCCCGTTCGATGGCGGCGAACTCCTCGTCGCTGAAGTTGCGCAGATCGACCCCGAGGATCTCCGCTCCGACGGCATCGGTCACGGGACGCACTGTTACGGCCATGTCTTCTTCTCCGGCTTTGCGGCGATGATCGGCCGGTCGCGCAGGTCGATCAAGCGCCGAGCGCCGGCACCAGCCACTTGAGCAGGGTCTCCGCGACCATCGGTGAGAGCGGACCGCCGAACCCCGGATCGGTCGGACCGCTCACCGTCTTCAGATTGTGGCTGACCTGCGGGACCACCACGGCCTCGCCCGACACGTTGCGGGCGCGCAGCGCGTCGATCAGGGGCTGCACGTCCTCCATCGGTACCACCTGGCGGTCGGCGGCTCCCTGAACGAGCAGGCACGGCGTGCGGCTCTCCGCCAGCACCGAAGCGGGATCGAACGACAGCAGGCTTTTCAGGAAAGGGCCGGCATAGAGCGGGAACAGGAGCTGCAGTTCGGGCGGCAGGTTGTTGGGCACACGGCCGGTCTCGAGAATGGCGGCGATGGCGCGGTCGGTGGGCAGGCGCAGCGACGGCGGTGCGTCGCGCGCGATCTGGGCGCGCAGGATGTCTTCGAGCTTGCGGCCCGGTGTGGCGGCCAGGACCATCGCATGCAGCTTCTTCGCGACCAGCGCCTTGCTGGCGGCGAGGGCCAGCAGTCCGCCTTCGCTGTGGCCCAGCAGCGCCGTTGCATAGGGCTTGATCTCGTCGTGGCGCAGCAGCTCGGCATGCGCCGCTTCGACGTCGCCCACGAAATTGTCGAAGGCGAAGAACGCCTCCTGTTCTTCCAGCGACCCGCGCGGCCGTGGCGTCGATTGGCCGACCCCGCGCTTGTCGTAGCGCAGCGAGGCGATGCCATTGCGCGCCAGCAGTTCGGCAACGTCCTTCAGGAGGTCGATGCGATCCGGTGCGAGCGGATTGTTGCCGTCGCGGTCGGTCGGCCCGCTGCCGGCGACCAGCACCATGCCGGGCACGTACTGGATCTCGCTGAACAGCGGCATCAGGAGGGTGCCGGCCAGGGTGACGCCGCCCGTGCCGGCGAAGCGCACCGGTCTCGTCTTGGTCCTGCCCTTCGCGTACCAGCCGCTCTCGGTGAGCGACCGTGTCTGCGCCCAGGCGGTGACGGGTGCGAGCGCGCCGGCGCTCAACAGGGCGCGTCGTCCGATCAAGCCTGCTTGTCCGGCTTCGGCAAATCCGTCGGATGACCCATGATGCCGCCGCCGAAGATGTGGACATGGAAATGGAACACGAGCTGTCCGCCATTGGGCCCGTGGTTGGCCACGATGCGATAGCCTTCGGGATCGAGGCCGAGATCGCGCGCGACCTTCGACACCGCGCGCCAGAAGCCCACGATCATTTCCGGCGGCGCCTTGGCCCCGAAATCGGCCTGGCTGATGTACTCGCCCTTGGGAATGACCAGCACATGGACGGGCGCCAGCGGCGCGATGTCGTGGAAGGCCAGGGCGAAGTCGTCCTCGTGGACCTTCTTGCACGGTAGCTCGCCGCGCAGGATGCGGGCGAAGACGTTGCTGCGATCGTAGGCGGCCGTCATGGGGGCGGGATCGGACATGGCAGGCTCCGGAGGAAACGGGGACTTCCTATATAGGGACGGTTTCCGCCCGGGCAGAACGCGAAAACGCGCGCGGTGGCGTCAGCTCTTGAGAAGCCTCGGCCGTCCCGGTGTCTCGACGGGCCTGCCCGGACGGCGCAGCATGCCGACGAGCACGTCGCGCGCTTCGTCGATCCTGGCGGCAAGATAGGGCGAGCCGCCCGCATCGGGGTCGGCGGCGCGCATCAGCCGGCGATGCGCGGCATGGACGCTCGCGAGATCGGCGCCGCCCGGCAGGCCGAGTATGTCGAGTGCGTCGCTCGGCGACATGCCGCCGTCATCCTGGCCTGCGAGCGCTTGTATCTGCCGTTGCGATGAAGGGACTGGTGTCGCGTGTTTCAGATAGGCTTCGAGCACGGCGGCGGCGTGCTGCACCGCCTTCGGATCGGGGCGGGCGGGCTCCTCCCAGACCGGCGGCATCTCGAAGTGCGTGGGCTTTGTCCGGAACAGGCCGAAGGCCGCGCGCAGCGGGACGAGGATCGCGCGCCACTTCAGGAACGTCGGCACGAGGATCATCGCGGCGGCGAGCAGCATCGCGCCGGCGTACTGTTCGCGCATCACCATCATCACCAGCAGCGGAACGCCGGCGAGCAGCAGCAGGATCAGCATCCAGCGGATGGTGCGCACCATCGTGCGGGGATCGGTATGGAGAAACCAGTCGATGAACTTCGCGGCCGTGGCCAACACCGAAAGGCCGAGCACGATGGCGGAGATGATGACGGCGTAATCCATCGACGCACTCCTTCGCGTGGAGCCTAGCCGCAACGCTCGACGAAATCAGCGGGCAGCAGTGCAAATTTCCGAATGTGATTTGCGAAGACTCGTGTTTAGACTTCTACCCATATCAAACGGGGAGTGCAGCGGATGACTGAGCCCACGCGCGAGACACCGGCCACCAAGGTTTCTCAAGACGGTCCGCCCCTCCTTAACCCGCTCGAACAAGGTTCGGAATCTAACCTTCCGCGCAAGGCATCGATCGACGAATTCCTGAAGCGCAACGAAGAGGTCCTCGCGAAGGACCGCGAGGAATTCCAGGCCTATCTCGTCGCCAAGCACGAGCAGGCGACTCGCAAGGCCCGCGAAGAGGCGGCCATGCCGAAGGTCAAGACGAAGGTGAGCCGGCGCACGATGCTGAACGTCGCCGTCGGCACCGCGGCCGCCGCCGAGGTCGCCGTGCTGGGCTACAGCGCGATGAACGGCGGCTCGTCATCAGACAACGGAATCATCCGCGCCGCCGGCAACGGAGCGCAGCAATCGCCGATCACCCGCGAAGTCGTCGACTCGCGCGCCGACATCCGGGGCCAGAGCCTCGGCAACTGGGTGGCGCTGCTGCCGACCAAGATGGGTGGCGGTACTTACGCGATCGATCTCAACTCCAATCGCGTGCTGGGCTCGATCTGGTACTGGAACTACGGCGACTACAATCCGATCAGCCACCATCTCTGCGCCTTCCCCAGCTCCGATCCCACGCACGGCTTCGAGTTCGTGAACTCGACGCAGGGCGGCCAGAACTCCCTGATCTACGGCATCCCGACCAATGTGACGGCGGAGAACGTGCCGGGCGGCACCAACATCTACCGCGTACGCTACGACGGCACCCAGATGCAGATGATCGAGAACGTGTCGGAGACGACGGGTCTCGGGCTCGGCGTGCACGTCACCGTCAACCCGAAGGACGCTCAGTCGTATTTCGTGACCGACGGCCAGAAGGACATCGCCGCCTGCTTCGACCGCACCACGTCGCGGGTGAAGGCCGCGCTGCGCTTCGACTGGGAGCCCAACGTGCCCGAGCTGCGCAACGCCTGGATCAAGGGCGGCACGCTGACCATCAAGAAGATCTATCCCGACGAGAAGACCGGCCTCTACAATCTGCGGGGCACCAAGGGCAACAAGATCGACTGGGAAATGGTGCCGATGGGCGAGCTGTTCGTCGAGGAAGGCTCGCTTCCCGGCGAAGCGCCGCTGACGCTCACCGGCGCCGACGGCACGATCTGGCATCCGGAAGGCCGCTGGGCCGCGACGGTCGTGCGCCTGTGCGGCGGCATCTGCATCCTCGATCCCGAGAAGAACTTCGAGCCGGCCGCCTTCCTGCAGTTCAACAAGGATTCGCAGGACCAGTACAAGGTCGAGCAGATCGACAAGGACACGTGGAAGGTCGTCTTCGACAAGATCCACTCGCCGGGCCACGAGATCGGATTCTCGCCCGACGGCAAGTTCCTGGTGATGATGAACAACCTGCGGGAAAACAACTGCTCGATCTTTTCCTGCAGCGATCCCGATCCGACCAAATGGCGCAAGATCGCCCATGTCGAGGACCCGCTGTGGCGCGGCAAATATCCGAACCCGTTCCACATGGTCTTCTCGATGGACAGCTCGAAGCTCTATCTGTCCATCCTGCATCCCTCGCCGGCCTATAGCGGCATCATGGTGATCGACACAAAGACCTGGACGATCCTGAAGGAGATCCAGGGCATCGGCCCCGACCTGCAGACTCCGGCCATCACCTACGACGGCAAATATGTGCTGACGCCGTTCAGCGGCTTCCAGCGCCAGTCGAGCGGCATCTCGGTCATCGACACGTCCACCGACACCCTGGTCGGCATCCTGCCGAGCAACGGCGGGCACCATGACTGCGTGATCATCCCGACCAAGCTGGAGCACATGAAGCACACGCGCTCCTGCACGCTCTGAATGGGCGCGCTTTGAGGCTGCTCGCCAGCCTGGCGCTGCAGAATCTCGCCCGCCGCAAGGCCCGCAGCTTCCTGCTGATGGCGGCGGTCGCGCTCGCGAGCGGCGTGGTCTTCACCGGCGCCACGCTGATGCGCAGCATCGACAGCAGCATGGCGGTGGGCTTCACGCGGCTGGGCGCCGACATGATGGTGGTGCCGGAAGGCGCGCTCACCAACATTACGGCGGCGCTGCTCACCGTCGAGCCGACCGATCTCGTGCTCGACCAGGATCTGTTCGCCAAAGCCAATCTCACCAGCGTGGGCCGCGCCGCGCCGCAGAAGATCGCGCGCGTCGAGCATTCCGGCATCGGCGGACACCACGAATCGGCCGACCTGATCGGCTTCGATCCCGCGCTCGACTTCACGGTGCGGCCGTGGCTGGTCGAGAGACTGGGCCGCGACATGCGCGCGGGCGACGTGATCCTGGGCGCCGGCCGCGCCGCGGCGCTGGGCTCGGAACTGCTGATCTTCGGCAAGGCGCATACCGTCTATGGCCGGCTGGGCAAGACCGGCGTTGGCACGCACGAGCGCGGCGTGTTCATGAGCTTCGACACGCTCGAAGCGCTGGCGGGATTGGTTCACGGCCCCAACGGTCCGCCGGCCGTGCTGCAGAAGGGCAAGGTGAGCGGCTTCCTCGTCGAGTTGGCGCCGGGCGCGACGCCGCTGCAGGCGCGCTTCGCGATCCTCTCGACCTTGAAGGACGTGAAGGTCGTGACCGGCGACTCGACCATGAGCGGTATCCGCCAGGGGCTGGCCGCGCTGCTGAACGGCATCCTCGCGCTGATGGTGCTGATGTTCGCGAGCACCGCCCTCATGGTCAGCGTGCTCTTCTCGGCCATCGTCACGGAGCGGCGTGGCGAGCTTGGCCTCCTGAAGGCGATCGGCGCGCGGCGCGGCCAGATTGTCGGCATGATGGTCACCGAGGCGGTCATCGCCACCGGCGCCGGCGGCGCGCTGGGTGTCGTGCTCGGCGTGCTGGTGATGCGCCTCTACGAACGCTCGCTGGTCTATTACCTGGAAAATATCGGCGTGCCCTTCGTCTGGCTGGACGGGCCGCGCATCGTGGTCGTTGCGGTTCTGGCCATCGTTATGGCCTCGATCATCGGGGCGCTGGGCTCGTTCTATCCCGCGTGGCGCGCCAGCCGGCGCGATCCCTACGACCTCGTGCGCGGCGAGGGCTGACACGATGCTGTCCTGCCGGGCCTTGCGAAAGCAATACGTCACCGAACGAGGCGAGGTCGCGGCCGTGGACGGCATCGACCTCGACGTGGCGGCCGGTCGCTACGCGGCGATCATCGGTCGCTCGGGCTCGGGGAAGTCGTCCCTGATGGCGATGATCGGCGGCCTCAGCCGGCCCTCGAAAGGCCAGGTGCTGGTCGACGGCACCGACATCTGGGGCCTGTCGGAGAACGAGCTGGCGGCCTTCCGGAACCGGCGCATCGGCTACGTCTTCCAGTTCGCCAGCCTGCTGCCGACCCTGCGCCTCGTCGACAATGTCGCCTTGCCGGCGATGCTGGGACGACG
>JAKFVZ010000242.1 GCA_021732965.1 Reyranella sp. | reverse complement strand
CGGCGCGGTGCCCGATCCGGACGACGAGACCGATCCGCAACGCCGCGCCCAGCATCGGCGCATGCTCGACTATATGGGCCTCGCCCCGGGCCAGAGGCTCGCCGGCCTTGCGGTCGATGTCGTGTTCATCGGTTCCTGCACCAACGGCCGTCTGGAGGACATCCGTGCGGCTGCCGCGGTGGTGCGCGGGCGCAAGGTCGCTTCGGGCGTGCGCGCGCTGGTCGTGCCGGGCTCCGGACTGGTGAAGCATCAGGCGGAGCTGGAGGGACTCGATCGCCTGCTCGTCGAGGCGGGCTTCGAATGGCGCGAACCCGGCTGCTCGATGTGCCTGGCCATGAACGGCGACCGGTTGTTGCCGGGGCAGCGCGCGGCCAGTACCTCCAACCGCAACTTCGAGGGCCGCCAGGGACCGGAGGGCCTCACCCACCTCGTCTCGCCGGCGATGGCCGCCGCCGCGGCGATCGCCGGCGCGCTGGTCGACGTGCGCGACCTGGTCTGACCCAACGAAAAGAGGCCCGGCGATGCCGGGCCTCTCCTCGTTCGAACGCTACCGGTTCGGGCTTCAGCCCGGCCAGTTGGCGCGCATGCGGTCGATCTCGGTCTGGTTCGGGCGATAGGCCGGCGCCTTCGGATCGAAGGTGGTCCAGCCTTCCTTGCGATAGTCCGCGCCGCGCGCGATCGGATCGATCGGGCGATAGGTGGCGAGGATCGCCTCGACGCGGCTGGCGTCGGCATCGTTGACACGCGCCGTCACCAGCGTGCCGCCGCGGCGCACGGACTCCGAATAGACCTCGGCGTGGTCCTTGTCGGTGCCAGCATCGACCAGCGCACCGACGATGCCGCCCGCCGCCGCGCCGCCCGCGGCGACGGCCGCGGTCGAGGCGAGCCAGCCGGCCGCGACGACCGGGCCGAGGCCCGGGATCGCCAGCATGCCGAGGCCGGCCAGCAGGCCCGCGCCTGCGCCGACGGCGCCGCCGATGCCGGCGCCGGCCGCCGTCTTGTTCACGTCATCGATGTCGGCGTACTCGGCGCTGACATACTTGTTGGCGACGATGCTGACGTCCTTGCTGGGGATGCCCGCCTTCTCGACGGCGTCGACGGCGGCGCGCGCCTGGGCGTAGCTGTCAAAGGCTCGGCTAACGGTCTTCATGAGGGTATTCCTTTCAGTTCGTTGTTGTGATTGTCGGGATTACTGGCTGGTGGCGACGACGTTGCCCTTGTAGTCGACGGCCACCTGCACCGGCTTGCCGGCCTGCTGGGCGGTGCCGCGCCAGATACCGTCGCCGTCCTTCGTCATGGTCGTCACGGCGTCCATGCCCTGCGCGATCACGCGGTCCTTGGCCTGGGCCTCGGTGAAGGAGTTCGATCCCTTGAGCGGCGCGCCGGCGTCGGCCTGCTTCGTCTTGTAGGCGTCGGCCTTGCACGCGTTCATGAACTCGGTCTGCGTGATCGTGCCTTCGGTGGCGACCGTCATGCCGGCGACGCGCATGAACGACATGTAGCGGATGGCTTCGCCGCCCGAGACGTTGCCGTCGCTGTTGACATCGGCCTTCTTCCACATCTCGGTGCACTCGGCATCGGTGGCGGCGAAAGACGGCGCGGCGGCGATCATCGTGGCGAATGCAGCGGCAGCGAAAATCTTCTTCATGATGTGACCTCATCGTTGATTTGTTCGTGGCTGATCAGTTCAGCCGCGCGCCTTCAACGCGCTTTTGTGCAAAGGTTGCCTCGCACATCGCTGCGTGCGCGGCCGTACAAAGCGGGCCGCGATGGCGCGTAGATCGTGCGCCCCGCAGGGACGCTACGCTGGGTGTCAGTCCTGGTGTGCTAGCAGACGTCGTCGCCCAACGGCGGATTGTGCGTCTGGACGGGAGGCCTTTTCTCCGCGGTATCGGGCAGCGCATGGCCACCGCGCGCGGCACGGCCCTGGCGCTCGAGACCGGCTGCATCGATGACGGTGATCCAGCGGCGGCCGATCAGCAGGAAGCGTCGGTCGGCGAGATAGGCCAGTCCCTCGGTGACCGAGGTGCGCCGCGTGCCGAGCAACCGCGCCAGCGACTCGTGCGTCAGGGCAATGCTCGTCTGTCCGGTCAGGACCACTGCGCGGCTCAGCCATCGCGCCAGATTCGAAATCTGCAGGGATCGGGTCCGCTCCTCCGCATGCCGTGCCGCTTCCCGCAATGCCACGCGGCATTGCGCCAACATCGCCTCGTGGACCGAAGGATGTTCGCCCGCCAACTGACGCAGAATGGATGTCGGGATCGACCAGGCCTCACCTTCGACGGTCACGACGGCATCCAGCCCGAGCGCGTCGGATCCCAGCAGGAGATCCGGGACGCTGGTACCACCCGCGCCGAGGCTGAGAATTTCAACACCGCTCTGCGGCGACACGAAGCTCAGCAGAAGGCTGACGGGAAACAGCGTGAGCGCAGGCTCCGAGTCCCAGCTACGCACGCGCTGGCCTGCGCTCACCCGGGTCTTCCGCAATTCGGGCGCGAGCACGCTCCAGGCGTGTTCGTCAATTCCGGGTGGGGCGCGACACGGCGAAAGTCGGGACGGACCACTCATGCTCGAAATTTACTACAGAGTTTCGGGAACGCGAACGCCCGGCCCGCAGAAATTCCGATCCAGGGCGAGCCCCGGCGTGGCCTCAGAGAGCGATCAAGTCGACGCGGGTCTCATCCCGTTTCTTCACGAGTTCACCCAGGACGTACAGGCGCAAGGCGCTCGAGAGGTTGACGTCCTCCGACGTTCTTGCGCGATCGACTTCCGAGACCAGCGTATTCAGCGACACCGGCCGCTCGCGCGCCAGCCGCACCAGTTCGGTCCAGAAAGCATCCTCCAGCGAGATGCTGGTGCGGTGACCATCGATTGTGACCGATCGCTTTCGCATGGGTGGACTTTAGAATCGTCGCCCACACACCTCAAGTATTCCCTGCCCTTTGGCTGTTTCGCGCGGAGATTTCGTCAATCCGCCGGATTCTCGTCATGCGTGTCGCCGTGCGATGGCGCCGGGAAGCGCTCCGTCTTCAGATGCGCCCCCAGTGCTGGCGATCCGCCGCCTCGCGCTCCCTGGCCGCACGAACGCGACGGCCGGCCCCGCGCGAGTCCGGCGGCCCCGCCACGGCGAGAAGCGAGTCATGGCGCGCTTCGTCCAGCAGGAAATGACGCAGGCCACGCCACGGCGTCGCCTCCTGGTCGCGGCCACCCACGATTTCGCAAAGCCGCGCGAAGTCGGCTGGTTCGGTCACCGCGCAATGAATGAGCAGCGCGCCGCTGTCGCGCAGGGGCTGGACGGCGAAGTCACCCCGGAGCTTCGACTGGGTGCAGGTGCGCACCATCAGATTGGCGGCGAACCGCAAGCGCGCCGTGTCGAACGGATCGTCGGCTGTCGGTCCGCCGCCGAAATCGGCTGCGATCTCGGCAACGATGAGGAACGCGCTCTCGGGCCTTCCCCCCAAGTCGCTCCAGACGATACGTGCCATTCAGATCCCTCCACCAGAAGAGGGGAAAAGCCCGGGCACGGCCCAGGCTGCCTCCCCGCACCTTCCTTTCAACACATTGTCCACTGACGTCCGAACAGGGCTCAATCGTCAGCGCCCCAGTCTTCTGAAGACCCCGCTTCGCCCTGGGGCTTGCGAGGAACGAGCGTCGGATCGCGGCGTTCCCGGATCAGCCGCTCCCGCGCCGAGACGCGGCGCCGGAGCGCTCCCAAGGCCCGCAACGAAGCCAGCTCCGTCCCGACAGAGGAGTTGAAGCTGCCCGGCATCCTGCCCTCCACCTACCCAAACTCAGGTTGGCAACGAGGGGTTCGTGCCGGGGTTGCACGAAAGGCGTGATAAATAGATGACGCGCTGGCGAGGCGGTCCGTTGCCGGCCGTCAGGATTCCGAACTGTCCGGAACGCGCAGCACCTTCCGAAGTGCTTCGCTCAGCTCGGCGACGGTGATGTTGTCATGCAGGCCACGCATCAGCACGACCCCGTCGGGAATGGGTTCGACGTGCTCGGCGGCCTGGATCGCGTCGAGGCCGGCCTCGTAACGCTCCTCCCTGAGGCAATCGATCGCCGAGAGCACATGATAGGCCTCCCTGCGATTGGGATTGCGCTTGTAGCGTTCAAGCACCGCCACGAAGCGATGAACGCGCTGGGAAAGAGATTGACGTGTCGCTTCTGGCGCCATGCCGAGGGTGATAACGCACCTGCTCCGGTCGTTCCACCCCGAACGGCAGCCCCCGAACTTCATTCATGCTTCGTGCGCGCGCCGCCCCTGAATTCGTCACTTCCCTCCGGCGTGACAGAAATCGGCTCGATCCGTCGAACTCGTGACGGTGCGGGCCTTGAAGTCGTAGGTTTCAGTGAAGGCCAGCTTCATGGGGGCGCTTCCCTTCTTCCAGTAAACGGTCCGCTCCAGTGTCGTGCCGTTCAGCCTGTGCGAGGCGAAGGATTCGACGACGGTGCCATCGGCCTCGCGGGCCTTGCCAAGTGTCACGGGCGCGCCTTCCTCCGAGAGCCTCGTCCTGAGGGGACCGCTCACGCCGTACAGTTCCTTGCCGATCACCTGATAGGTGGTGGGTTCCTTCATCGGCACGCCGCGAAAAAGGAGATGGCAATCGAGGGAGAGCGACGGTGCGGCGGCGGCGGGCGCATCGGGCGTCTGTGCCTGGGCGGCCAGCGCCACCAGAATTGCCAGAGCAGCGCCACCGGGAAATGCCAGCTTCATGAAGAACCTCCGGAAAGTATCGTCGATTCAATCCACGAAGGTCCGATAGGTTGCTGTCTTTCGAGCGACCCGCTGTAGCGCAGCCTCATTGACCGGCGTCCACGGGCTGCCATTCTCCCGGTCGATACAATGAAGGGGAACGCGATGACCGAGACAGTCGACCAGGGTGAGAAGCGAGCCGCGCAGCGCCGGCGGATGTACGTGAGCGGTCACCTGCCCGAATTGTTCAAGGAGCGGGAGCGAATCCGGGCGGAACTGCATGCGGCCGTCCCCCAGCTGAAAACCCTGACGGACAAGCTTGCCGTCAAGCATCTGCGGAACCGGATCTCCTATATGCGGCAGCGGTTGCCGCTGCTGGCCGCAGAGGTGAAGGCGCTGGTCGACGAGCGCAAGGCGCTCCTGGAAACGATCCGCGACGCCAGGAAGTCCGATTCCTAGAGTCTTTCTGGCTTCGCTTGAATCAAGACAGATGCTCCCACATGGCCTCACCCTGAGGAGCGAACGCAGTGAGCGTCTCGAAGGGTGGGCACGAGCACCATGTCTTTTGCCCATCCTTCGAGACGCACGCCTACGGCGTGCTCCTCAGGATGAGGTGGTGTCGCTGAGCTTCAGTCGGGAAAACTCTAGACGACGAAGAAGTCGGTGTGGTCGAGCGTGCCGGTTAGGGTGGCGATGGTGGCGAACCTGATCGCCGCCACACCACCGGCCCCGTCTGCGTCGTAGTAGAGGCTCTTCGACGCGGTGTCGAACAGGATGCGGTCGTCGGCCTGCGTCGCCACGGGGCCGGTATTGAACGCCCCGGCGGCCAGCGCCCCGGTGCCCAGCGCCGCGAAGATCGCGTCGTCGAGCTGGATCGTGTCGGCGGTGTGGTCGAAGGCGGTGATGCGGTCGACGTTGCCGTCGCCCAGCGCGGTGCTGAAGCGGAACGTGTCGCCGCCGCCGTTGCCGGTCAGCACGTCGGCGCCGAGGCCGCCGTCGAGGATGTTCTTGCCCGAGTTGCCCAGCAGGCTGTTGGCCAGCTCGTTGCCGGTGCCATCGATATTGGCCGTGCCGTAGAGCGACAGCTTCTCGACGTTGGCGCCCAGCGTGTAGTCGATCCACGACCGCACCGCGTCGGTGCCGCCGTCCGCCGCCTCGATCACCAGGTCGCCGGCATTCTCCACCACGTAGGTGTCGTTGCCGGCGCCGCCCGTCATCTCGTCGGCCCCGGCCCCACCGTCGAGGATGTTGTTGCCGGCAGTGCCCGTCAGGATGTTGCCCTGGGTATTGCCCACGGCATTGATGTTGTCCGCGCCCGTGAGGACCAGCTTCTCGGCGTTGGCGCGCAGCATGTAGGTGATCGACGACAGCAGCGTGTCGAAGCCGCCGCCGGCATCCTCGCTCGCCCGATCCGCCGCGTTGTCGATGACGTAGGTATCGTCGCCCGCCCCACCGGTCATGGTGTCGCCGCCCAGCCCGCCGTCCAGGATATTGTTGCCGGCAGTGCCGACCAGCGTGTTGGCCAGATCGTTGCCGGTGCCGTTCAGGTTCGCCGTGCCCTGCAAGGTCAGCTTCTCGACGTTGGCCGTCAGCGTGTAGTCGATCCAGGCGCGGACGGCGTCGGTGCCCTCGCCCGCCTGCTCGATCACCAGGTCGCCGGCGTTCTCCACCACGTAGGTGTCGTTGCCACGGCCGCCCGCCATCGTGTCCGCACCTGCGCCGCCGTCCAGCACGTTGGCCGCGACGTTGCCGGTCAGCACGTTGTCCACCGCATTGCCCACCGCGCTGATCGCGGCGGCGCCCAGCAGTGTCAGGTTCTCGAAGTTGGTCCGCAGCACATGGGTGAACGTCGTCATCACCGTGTCGACGCCCTGCCCGGCCAGCTCGGTGATCTTGTCCGTTGAGACGTCCATCACATAAGTGTCGTCGCCCAGGCCGCCGGTCATCGTGTCGGCGCCCAGACCGCCGTCGAGGATATTGTTGCCGGCATTGCCCAGCAGCACGTTCGCCAGCTCGTTGCCGGTGCCGTCGATGTTCGCACCGCCGGTGAGCGTCAGGTTCTCGATGCTGGCGCGCAGCCGGTAGCCGACCGACGACTGCACCGTGTCGAGGCCGCCGTCGAGCGCCTCGCTCAGCACGTCGCCGATATCGTCGACGACATAGGTGTCGTTGCCGCTGCCGCCGATCATCGTGTCGGCGCCCGCGCCGCCGTCCAGCAGGTTGTTGCCGGCGTTGCCGGTCAGCGAGTTGGCCAGCCCGTTGCCCGTGCCGTTCAGGTTCGCGGTGCCCTGCAGCGTGAGCTTCTCGACGTTGGCGCCCAGCGTGTAGCTGACCCATGCCCGGACCGTGTCGCTGCCTTCGTCGGCGGCTTCGATCACCACGTCGCCGGCATCGTCCACGACGTAGCTGTCGTTGCCCAGCCCGCCGGCCATCGTGTCGGCGCCGGCGCCGCCATCGAGGACGTTGATGCCGTCGTTGCCCGTCAGCCCGTTGGCCAGCGCGTTGCCGGTGCCGTTGATCGTCGCGCTGCCCGTCAGCACCAGATTCTCGACGTTCGCCGTCAGAGCATAGGTGATCGACGACCGCACCGTATCGGTGCCGCCCCCCGCCTCTTCGACCACGAGGTCGGACACGCCCATCACATACGTGTCGTCGCCCAGGCCACCCGCCATCGTGTCGGCGCCCGCGCCGCCGTCGAGCAGGTTGTTGCCGGCGTTGCCGGTCAGGACGTTGGCCAGGCCGTTGCCGGTGCCGCTCAGATCGGCCGTCCCGGTGAGGACCAGGTTCTCGAGGTTGGCGCCCAGCGTGTAGTCGATCGAGGCGTGAACCGTGTCGGTGCCTTCGCCCGCGGCCTCCACGATCGTATCGGAGAGCGAATCGGTGACATAGGTATCGTTGCCGAGGCCGCCGGACAGCGTGTTGGCGGCCGCGTTGCCAGTCAGCCAGTTATCCAGCGCGTTGCCCGTGCCGTTGATCGCATCGGCACCAGTCAGCGTGAGATTCTCGCCGGTCGCGGTCAGGGTGTAGGTGACGGACGACCGCACCGTATCGACACCCGCGTCCACAGCCTCGATCACCAGGTCGGACACGCTCTCCACGACATAGGTGTCGTCGCCCAGCCCGCCGGTCATCGTGTCGGCCCCTGCGTCGCCGTCGAGCAGGTTGTTACCGCTATTGCCCGTTAGGACGTTGGCGAGCCCGTTGCCGGTGCCGGCAAGGTTGGCCGTCCCGGTGAGGACGAGATTCTCGAGGTTGGCGCCGAGCGTGTAGTCGATCGAGGCGTGAACCCTGTCGGTGCCTTCGCCCGCGGCCTCCACGATCGTGTCGCCACTCCCGATCACATACGTGTCGTTGCCCAACTTGCCGGCCAGCACGTTGGCCCCGGCATCTCCCGTCAGCACGTCGTCGCCCGATCCGCCGATCAGGTTCTCGATCGAGTTCATCTGATCGACCAGCACGCCGGCGACGTAGGCGTTCTGCGCGGCCAGGTCGGCATGCACGGCCCCGGTCGTGCCGGCATAAGAGGCCGTGTCGCTGCCGGTCCCGCCCCAGAGCTGATTGGTGCTGCCGGCTGAAACCGCACCGCCGATCAGGATGTCATCGCCGCCCTGGCCGTAGAGAACGTCGTTGCCTGCCCCGCCGTTCAGGACGTTGCTGTTGTCATTGCCCATCAGCACGTCGGTGCCCGCACCACCGGTGAGGTTCTCGATCGAGTTCATCTGGTCGACGAGGATGCCGCCGACATAACCGGCCTGCACGGCAAGGTCGGCATGGACCGCGCCGGTCGTGCCGGCATAGGAGGCGGTATCGCTCCCCTCTCCGCCCCAGAGCTGGTTGGTACCACCGGCCGCCGCCGCGCCGCCAATTAGCGTATCGTTGTCGGCGCCACCGTACAGCGCGTCGTTGCCGTCGCCGCCGTCCAGCACGTCGTCGCCGGCCGCGCCTTCGATGATGTCCGGCCCACTTGTTGCCAACGGCTGGCCGGACACGGTCACAGCGGTCGAAATCACGTCATTGCCGGCCGTTCCGGCGATGGTAACGCCCGTCTCCGGCAGCGACACGACCTGCTCTACGTGGACCGCCTGCTCGACATGAACCTCGGCATTGTCGAACACCCAGCGATCGAACGTTCCATCGACATTGATGAACGACCCGGCCTTGACCCAGCTCGATCCCACCAACTGCACCTGGTCGCCGGTATTGCCCTCGACGACAAGCATGTGCCTGCCGTCAATGACGGCGCCGATACCGCCCAGGATCCCGAGCTGGTCGACGACAAGTGTATTGTCACCGGTGCCAGCAAAATCGATGCGCTCGACGCCGTCGAGCTTGGCAGCGACCCGCGGGTTGGAGAGGTTGAGCGAGAGACCGGCACCCGACAGCGCCAGCGTGTCAGTGCCGCTGCCGCCATCGACCAGACGGAAGGCGAGATCCTTAACGACCAGGCGATCGTTGCCTGCACCGGCATGGAACACGTCGCCACCGCCTCCACCCGCAAGCACGTCGTTGCCGACGTCGCCCATCAGAATCTCGGCGGCGGTGGTGCCAGTGGTTCGAACGGATCCTCCCAAAACGCCCATGGTGCCGCCGTACACCACATAGGCAGCCCCCGAGTTGCTACCGTGTGCATCGCGCCCCGGGGCACCGACGATCAGATCGTCGAAGCCGTCACCGTTCAGGTCGCCGGCGGAGGAGACGGAAGCTCCGTTCCAGTCGTCCGCGGCGGTACCCATCAGCTTGAAGCCGAGGGTGCCGTCGAGGTTCGAGAGGTTGAAGAGAGTGGGAAATCCCGCCGCCTTGCCGAACACCAAGTAGCTTGCGCCGGCATTGGTGATGCCGCTCGCGAAGTCGGCATACCTGGCGCCGATGATCAGGTCGTCGAAGCCATCGCCATTGAAGTCGCCCGCGGATGCAACCGAGAAGCCACTCTCGTCACCCGCCGCCACGCCGGTGAGCCTGAATGTGCTGCCGCTTCCACCCATCGCGTAGGAGATGTCGGCGTTGGGGGAGAACCCCGACGCCTTACCGTAGATCACATAACTCGCGCCGGAGTCCGTGCCGTTGAAATCGGCTCCCTTGGCACCGACGATCAGATCGTCGTAGCCATCGCCGTTCAGATCGCC
>JAKFVZ010000540.1 GCA_021732965.1 Reyranella sp. | reverse complement strand
CTACATGCTGCGGCACGGCGAGACCGCGTGGAATACCGAACGCCGCATGCAGGGCCACAAGAACTCGGACCTCACCGCGCGCGGCCGCGTCCAGGCGCTGGCGATGGGCCGCACTCTGAAGGCCGAACTCGAGCGCGAACCCGGCCCCACGATTTTCCTGCGCAGCCCGCTCGGCCGCACCCGCGAGACGTCGGAGATCATCGGCCACGAACTCGGCATCGCCTCCAGCGAGTGGCGGGAAGACGTGCGGCTCGCCGAGCTCTCCTACGGGAGCTGGGAAGGCTTTTCCTGGGCCGAGATCGAGATCGATCATCCGACGGCGATGGCCGACTGGCGCGCCGATCCGCACGGCTATTGCCCGCCCGGCGGCGAGACGCACATCGATCTGCGCCGCCGTTGCGAGGCGGTGCTGACCGAGATCGCGACCGCCGGCGTGCGCACCGTCGTCGTCAGCCATGGCGTCAGCGGCGCCGTCGTGCGCGGGCTCAACCTGGGCCTCGATGCACGCGCCATGTTCGTCCTGGAGAAGCCGCAGGACGCCTTCTTCCGTCTCCTCGCCGGCCAGGAAGAACGCATCGCCTGCGACCTGTAGAGTCTTTCTGAGAGGATAACCTGCCTCCCCATTCAAATGGGGAGCAACTGTCTTTGGGTTAGGCAGTTTGTGGACGCCAAGTTTGGTTTTCGCGAAGCATGGCGTTGAGGATGACGATGAGCTTTCGCATGACGGCGACGATGGCAACCTTGGGCTTCTTGCCTGCCGCCAGGAGTCGCTGCTTGAAGGCCTTCAAGGTAGGATTCCAGAGGGTCGCGGCCTGTGCCGCCATGAAGAGCACGCGCCGCACATCGGCACGACCGCCGAAGATGCAGCGGAGCCCCCGCATTCGACCGCTGTCGAAGTCGTAGGGCACGACGCCAACCAGGGCGCCGATCGGGCGGGCGCCCAAGGTGCCGAGTTCCGGCAACAGGGCGAGCAGCGTGGCAGCCAGCACCGGGCCGACGCCGGGCATCGAGCACAGCAGATCGCGGCGCGCTGCCAGAACGGGGTTCTCGGCGATGGCATGCGCGATGCGCAGGTCGAGTTCGGCAAGATCGCGCTCGAGCTGGCGGATCCGGCGTTGCTGCATGCGACGCAAGCCGGCGTCGCGCAGGTGTTCGGCCTGATTGCCGGTCTGCTGGATGGCATCGACGAGTTGGCGCCTGGCCTTGACCAGTTCGGCAAGGTGGTCGACGGCGGGATCGTGGCGAACCTCCCGGCTGGGCAGGGTCGCGACGAACCAGGCGATGGCCTTCGCATCGAGCCGGTCGTTCTTGGCCAGCAGGCCGGCAGCCTGGGCGAAGCGCCGAAGCTTCCAGGCATTGACCGAGCGGACCGGCAGGCCTGCCTTGAGCAAGGCGAGGGTCGCGCCCCGCTCGTAGCCGCCGCTGGCCTCCAGGCCGATGGCACGCGCCGCGAATGGCTTGAGCCGGCAGGCCAACAGGCGCCAGCCGGCTTCGTCATTGGTAACGCTGAACTGCTCCTCGGTCGGATGGACCGCGACGTCCAGCCGATCCTTGGAGACATCGATCCCTACGGTGGCTACGATTTGCGCCATCTTCCAGCCCTTCCTTGTGGTGCGGGGTTCATCCCTCGCAACTGTTCGGGTTTGCGAAGACAACGGCCGGGGCCCAGGCTCCCCAACGGCGTTCAGCCTTGCTGTCGGACGAGCTCCCAGCCGAGCCGGAGGATTGGCGGCAACCAATCCTCCGGCGCTGCACTCTGCACCAAATCAAAGACACAAGGTGGCGGCGTCTTACGCCGTCGGAGGGGTCATATTTTTGCGACGCTCATGACCCCATCGCCCCGTATGACGGGGCACTTCCCCATCTGAATGGGGAAGCAATTGATCTCCGAGCGCTCGATCCACGTCAGACAGACTCCAAACGTATCTTCGGGCGTGCCTGTGAACGTAACGGTGCGCCCGCTATAAGCGCCGGCATGGAAACGGTTGCACAGACGGAAAGCACGGAGCGAGCGACATGGCGCGGCGAAGTGCGCGCGACGCTGGTGCTCGCCTGGCCGCTGATCCTGACCAATCTCGCGCAGACCATGATGACCGCGACCGACGTGGTGATGATGGGCTGGCTCGGCCCCGATGCGCTGGCCGCCGGCGCACTGGGCTCGAACCTCTACTTCGCGACGATGATCTTCGGCCTTGGCCTCACCACGGCGACCGCGCCGATGATCGCGCGCGAACTCGGCCGGAAGGGCCATTCGGTGCGCGACGTGCGCCGCACGGTACGCCAGGGCATGTGGACCGCCGTCGTCGTCACCGTGCCGATCTGGATCGCGCTGTGGCAGAGCGAGGCGATCCTGCTGTTGCTGGGCCAGGAGCCGGCGCTGGCAAAGGCCGCCAGCGAATATGTCCGCGCGCTGCAATGGTCGCTGCTGCCGTTCTTCTTCTTCCTCGTGCTGCGCTCGTTCATTTCGGCGCTGGAACGGCCCTTGTGGGCGCTGGCGGCCGGCATCGTCGGCGTGACCGTCAATGCCCTGTTGGCTTGGGCGTTGATCTTCGGCCATCTCTGCTTCCCGAAACTCGGCCTGGTCGGCGCCGGCTACGCCACCACCATCGCCGACTTCGTGATGTTCGCGATGATGGCGGCAGTCGTGCTCATCGACCGCAAGTTCCGCCGCTATCACCTGTTTGGCCGCTTCTGGCGCGCCGACTGGCCGCGCTTCCGCGAGCTGTGGCATCTCGGCCTGCCGATCGGCGCGACCCTGGTCTTCGAGGTCGCCGTCTTCAACGGCGCGACCTTCCTGATGGGACTGATCGGTGCGGCTGCGCTGGCGGCGCACTCGATCGCCATGCAGCTCGCCTCGCTCTCCTTCATGGTGCCGCTGGGCCTCGCTCAGGCCGCGACCGTGCGCGTCGGCCGCGCCTTCGGGGCACACGACCGGGAAGGCATCCGCCGCGCCGGCTGGACGGCCTATGCGATGGGCGTCGGCTTCATGGCGCTGACGGCACTGGCGATGATCGTGGCGCCGCGCCTGCTGGTCGGCGTGTTCCTCGATCTCGACACGCCCTCGAACGCGCCCGTCATCGAACTGGCGGTGGGCTTCCTCATGATCGCCGCGCTGTTCCAGGTCGCGGATGGCGGCCAGGCGGTGGCGGCGGGCATGCTGCGCGGCCTGCACGATACGCGCGTGCCGATGATCTATGCCGGCATCGGCTACTGGTGCATCGGCCTGCTGCTGGGCGTGGTTCTGGCCTTCTGGGCGGATATGCAGGGCTTCGGGCTGTGGATCGGCCTGGCGACCGGCCTCGCCGTCGTGGCGCTGCTGCTGCTCGGCCGCTGGCTGCGGCGCGAGCGGCTGGGCCTCGTCAGCTTCGGGTGAGCCGCGCCGTCCGCCGGCAGCCGCCGTTCTCCGTGACCACCAGGCTCGACGCATCGCCGCGGGCAGTGAGCTGCATGCGCTGGTGATTTGGGCCCTTCACCGAGGCGAGGCTCAGCAGGTTGAACGCCGCCCCCGCCTTGGCCACGCCGTGGATCTGCCACAGGCCGGGAGTGGGCGGCGGCGGCGCGGACTTGTTGGGATTGGGCACCGGCCCGCGCGCGGTCGTGTCGTAGGCCGAGCCGTCGACGAAGCCCGATTCGATGGTAAGCACATAGTCGAGCGGCGCATTGCACGAACCGCCATCGCTGGTGCCGCGCCAGGTCCCGTCGAGCGGCGAGGCCGGTGCCGGGGTCGGCGAACCGGACGGCGGCACGGCCGAGGGCGGCGGGGCCGCACGGTTCTGCGCCGACGCCCCGGTGGCGACGATCCCGGCGATCATGAGCAGTGCGAGAAACTTCTTCATCGTCTTCCGAACAGCCGCTCGATGTCGGCCAGCTTGAGTTCGACATAGGTCGGCCGGCCATGATTGCACTGCCCGGAGTGCGGTGTCGCCTCCATCTGGCGCAGCAGTGCGTTCATCTCCTCGACCGTGAGGCGTCGGCCGGCCCGCACCGAGGTGTGGCAGGCGAGCGTGCCGCAGACTTCCTCGACCTTCTCCTTGAGCGACAGATGATCGCCCATCTCCGCGAGTTCGTCGGCCAGGTCGCGGACCAGACCCTGGATATCCACATCGCCCAGCACCGCCGGCATCTCGCGCACCACGACGGCGCCCAGCCCGAACGGTTCCAGCACAAGCCCCATGTCGGCCAATTCGGCAGCGCGCTGCGTGAGACGGCGCGCGCCGTCCTCGCCGATCTCGACGACTTCCGGCAGCAGCAGCGCCTGCCGCTTCACGCCCTCGGCTTCGAGCTGGGTCTTCAGCCGCTCATGCACCAGCCGCTCGTGCGCGGCATGCTGGTCGACGATCACCACGCCCTGGTCGGTCTGCGCGACGATATAGGTCTCGTGGAGCTGCGCCCGCGCCACGCCCAGCGGATAATTGCCCGGCGCGATATTCGAAGCCGGCTCCTCGACACGCGCCGACAGGCCATCGAGCGGCGCCATGAACTGCATCGCCGCTTCGGCGAGACCACGCGGCACCGATGAATAGCCATTGCCGTTGCCGTAACCGCCGCCGCCCATCGGCAGCGGCGTCGAAAATCCCGTGTGCGGGCGAAAGGCACCCAGCGCCGCGTCGGACACGGTCGTGCTGGCGCGATGGCCGGCTGCCGAGAGCGCGGTGCGCAGGGCGCCGACGATCATGCCGCGCACGATGCCGGCGTCGCGGAAGCGCACTTCGGTCTTGGCCGGATGGACGTTGACGTCGACCATCTCGGTCGGCGCTTCGAGGAACAGCGCCACCATCGGATGACGGTCGCGCGCCAGGAAATCCTGGTAGGCGCCGCGCACCGCGCCGGTCAGCAGCTTGTCGCGCACGGGACGGCCGTTGACGAAGAGATACTGATGCTGGCTCGTCGGGCGGTTGAGCGTCGGCAAGCCGGCGAAGCCGGTGAGCCGGAACCCTTCGCGGTTGGCGTCGATCGCCACGGCATTGTCGGCGAACTCGCGGCCCATGATGGCGGCCAGCCGTTCCAGCCGCGCGGCGTCGCCCGACAGAAGCGAGCCGTTGGCGGCGGCAAGATCGATCAGCGCACGCTCCTCGCTTTCCAGCCGGAAGGCGACGCCGGGATGCGCCATGGCGAGCCGGCGCATCGCGTCGGCGACGTGGCCGGACTCGGTGCGCGGCTCCTTCAGGAACTTGAGCCGCGCGGGCGTCGCGAAGAACAGCTCGCGCACCTCGACCCTCGTGCCGGGCGGATGCGCGGCCGGTCGCGGCTCGGCCTTGGCGCCGCCGTCGATCTCGAGGCTCCACGCCGTGTCAGCGCCCACGGGCCGCGAGGTGATGGTGAAGCGGCTGACCGAGGCGATCGACGGCAGCGCCTCGCCACGGAAGCCCAGCGTGCGGATGTCGGTCAGGTCGTCGTCGGGCAGCTTGGAGGTACAGTGCCGCTCGACCGCGAGGCGCAATTCGTCGGGCGACATGCCGACGCCGTCATCGACCACGGAGATGAAGGTTCGGCCGCCTTCCTTCAAGGTCACGGCAATGCGACGTGCGCCGGCATCGATCGCATTCTCGACCAGCTCCTTCACGGCGCTGGCCGGACGCTCGACCACCTCGCCGGCAGCGATGCGGTTGACCAGCGTCGAGGGCAGACGTCGCAGAGCTCTGGGCAGGGTGCGGGTGGCGCTCATGGCGCCATCATTTTACGACCTGCGGCCTGTGGAAGATACGCGGGCGGAAAGATACTGGCGGGTCAGGATCTTGCCCTCCTCGACCGCCGGCTGGTCGAACGCGTCGACGCCCAGCAGTTCGGCGGCGAACATCGTCTCCAGCATGTAGTGCATCATCAGTGCGCCCATCACCCTTTCGTCGAGTGTGGTGATGCGCATGACCCTTGTCGGCCGGCCGTTCTTGATCAGGGTCGCGGCCGTGGCGTCGGCTTCGGCCAGCAGGAGGTCGCCCAGCGACTGGTTCTCAAGATAGGCCAGTCCCTTGTCGCCGCCCAGCGCCTCGGGCGTGATGGGCTTGCCCTGACCCGCCGTGTCGAGGATCAGCACCGTGAACATCTTGTCCGGTGCGCCGCCGAGATAGAGCTGGAGCTGGCTGTGCTGGTCGACGGTGCCCATCGCGCGCACCGGGGTGGTGCCGTTGCCGCCCTTGCCCAGGCTCTCGGCCCAGAGCTGGCGATACCAGAAGCCGAAATAACCCAGCCGGTCGCAATAGGGCATCAGCACCGTCGTGCCGATACCCCGCTCCTTCGCCAATCCGATCGACAGCGCCGCACCGATGGCCGGCGCGAGGTCCCTGGCGTCGCTGGCTTCGAGCACCGGATCTAGCACGCTGGCCGCACCTTCACGGATCGCGCCGACATCGAGGCCGGCGATCATGGCGGGCAGCAGACCGACCAGCGACAGCACCGAGAAGCGCCCGCCGACCTTGGGATCGTGGTCGAGGATCGGGCAACCGATGCGCGCCGCCAGGCGGCCGAGCGCATTGTCGCTGGGCTCGGTGATGGCGATCACATGCTCGGCGAGCTTGTCCTTGCCGACCTTGGCCTCGAACTCGGGCAGCAGCGTCAGGAACTGCGTCAGCGTCTCGGCGGTGGTGCCGGACTTGGAGATCACGATCAGGCCGGTGCGCGCCAGCGGCAGCCGGGCGGCCAGTTCGATGAAGGTCGAGGGATCGACATTGTCCATGAACCAGAGCTTCGGGCGTCCGCCCTGGGGGCCGAATCCCAGGTCCTTGAGCGCGACCAAGGTCTGGCCGCCGAGGCTCGACCCGCCGGTGCCCAGCACGATCACGTGCTCGAACCGGGCGAAACGCTCGGCGTGCGGCTTCAGCAGCGCGAGATCGTCGCGCGCGCCGGGCAGGCTGAGCAGCGGCAGGGTGCCGTCCGCCTTCCACTGGCGAAACCTGTCGAGCGCAGCCGAGGCGCGTGCCAGTTCGCGGTCGAGCGAGGCCTGCGGCAGGCCGCTCTTGCCCACCTTGCTTTCCAGGGCATCGTCGATCACGTGGCTGTAGAACATTTGAACTCCCTAGGGTTCAGGCGTGATGCCGACCGGCTTGCCGACCACGACCGTAGTCAGCGTCTCGTCACGCAGCAGACGTTGCGCAACCTTGCGAACGTCCGCGAGCTTGACGGCCGCGATCAACGACGCGCGGCGCGTCAGGTGATCGGGCGAGAGGCCGTCGATCTGCATGGAATGGAGCAGGCCCGCGATCGAACCCGAGGAATCGAGCGACAGGGCCAGCGCACCGGTCAGATAGGTCTTGGCGTCTTTGAGCTCGGCTTCGGTGACGCCATCGGTGCGCATCCGCGCCATCTCTGCACGAATCACCTTGAGCGCCTCGGCGACGCGCTCGTTCGCCGAGCCGGTCGACATGACCAGCAGCGCGGCGCGCTTGTAGGTGCGCAGGCCGCTCGACACGCTGTAGGCCAGGCCGCGCTTCTCGCGCACCTCGTTGAACAGCCGCGACTGCTGGCCGCCGCCGCCCAGAATGTGGTTCATCACCAGCGCGGCGTACCATTCGGGATCGTCACGCGGGATGCCGGGCAGCGCCATCACGGCGGTGCTCTGCGGCACCGGGCGCTCGACAACGACGGTGCGCGGCTTGGTCGGCGGCACCCATTCCGGCGGCAGCGCCGGCGGCGTGCCGTTCGGCAGGATGCCGAACGAACGATCGAGCTGGCGTGCCAGTTCCGCCTCGCCGATATCGCCCACCGCCGCAACGACGAGGCTGTTGCGCAGCAGGAGTTCGGCGACGCGCTTCTTCAGCAGTTCGGGCGTCACCGCCGCGAGCCCCTGCGGCGTGCCATCTGGATCGGCGGCATAGGGATGGCCGGCGAACAGCGTCTGCATCAGCGTGCGGCTCGCCACCGAGCCCGGACGCTGCGCGGCCTGGTTCAGGCTTGCGAGCGTCTGCGCGCGGCGCTGGTTCAGCATGTCGGAATCGAATCGCGGCTCGGTGAGCGCCAGCCGCAGTAGTTCGAACCCCTCGTCGCGGCTGGCCGACAGCACGCGCAGCGAGCCGGTCAGCCGGTCCAGCGAGGCGTTGAAGCCCAGCGACGCGGCGGCACTTTCCTGGCGCTGGCGAAACGCCTGGGCGTCCATCGGGCCGGCGCCGTCGGTCAGCAGCCCCGCCATCAGTTCGGTGATGCCCGCCTGCCCCGCCGGATCGGTGGCCGTACCGCCCGAAAAGGAGAAGGAGAGCGCGACCACAGGCGTGCTCTTGTCCTCGACCAGCCACGCCTTGATGCCGAGCGGCGTCGTGATCTGCTTGATGTCGATGGCGAAGGCCATCCCGGGAACGAGGACGAGCCAGGCGGCGAAGGCCACCGCGAGCAGGCGCAGCCGCTTCATCGACTGCCCTCGGCCGGCGTGAGCAGCGCGGTGACCGCGCCATCGTCGCGCCAGACATGGCGGGCGGCCGCCACGACATCGCCCGGCGTGACGGCGGCAATGCGTTCGGGCCAGGCATCGACATCGGCCACGGTGCTGCCCGTGCTCAGTGCCGTGCCGTAGATGCGCGGGCCGCTGGCGAGCGAGTCCTGCGAGTAGATGGCGGCCGCCAGGAGCTGGTTCTGTGCGCGCTCGACTTCCTCTGCCGTGACGCCGCCGTCGAGCAGCTTCTTCATCTCGGACGTCACCGCTTCCTCGACGTCAGCCAGGCTGCTCGACTTCGCGGGATGCACGCCGATATCGAAAGACGTCAGGCCGAGGCTCGACGGGCCGTACGAGGCATAGGCCGACAGGCCGACCTTGCGCTCGTGCACGAGGACCCTCGACAACCGGCTGGTCTCGGTGCCGCCGAACAGCCGTGCCAGCACCTGCAGCGCATAGGCGTACTTCGTCTCGCCCACGCGATAGGACGGCGCCAGCCACAGCCTCGACCAGCGCGGCTCGGCGACACGCGCATCGGCGCGGACCACCTTCTGCGGCAGGTCGGTGCCCCCCTGCGACGGGCGGGTCCGCGGCTCGGTCCTGCGCCTCGCGATCGGACCGTAATATCGCTCGGCAAGCTTGCGGACCTGCTCCGCCGTGGTGTCGCCGGCCACGATCAGAATGGCGTTGTTGGGCGCATAGTGTCGGCGATAGAAGGCCAGCAGGTCGTTGACTCCGAGTCTCCGGATGTCGTCGGCATAGCCGATGACCGGCATGGCGTAGGGCTTGTGGCGGCCGTAGAGCTGCTCGCGCACTGCCTCGTCGAGCAGCGACGCCGGCACGTTGTCGGTGCGCATGCGACGTTCCTCGAGGATGACCTGCCGCTCGGGCACGATCTCGCGCTCGGTGATGTGCACATTGACCATGCGGTCGGCTTCCATGCGCATCACCAGCTCGAGCTGGTCGGCGGCGATGGTCTGGTGATAGCCGGTCGAATCGAAGGTCGTGTAGGCATTGTCGCGTCCGCCGTTGCGCGAAACGATGCGCGAGAACTCGCCGGCCGGCACCTTGTCGGTGCCCTTGAACATCATGTGCTCGAGGAAGTGCGCGGCGCCCGTATGGCCGAAGGTCTCGTCGGCGCTGCCGACCTTGTAGACAACGACCTGGGTGACGATCGGCGCGCGGCGCGACGGCAGGACGATGGCCTGGAGGCCGTTCGCGAGGGTGAACGTCTCGGCGTCGCGTCGGCCCACGGCAAAGAGCTTCGCGAGCGCCGGGGCGGGCAGGATCGCCGCGCCGGCAAGAAGGCCGCCGAGCAGGGCGCGGCGGCCGAGGAGCGGCATAGAACTCAGAAGATGCCTTCGAGCAGCCCGCGCTTGCGGCGCGTGATCGTCGGCGTCGGCCCCGAGGCCGGCTGGCCGGATGCCTGCGAGTCGCGGATGCGCTGCTGTTCCAGGCTGGGATCCACGACCACGCCGGACGGCGGCGAGCTCTGCCAGAAGAT
>JAKFVZ010000312.1 GCA_021732965.1 Reyranella sp. | reverse complement strand
TCGGGCCGCGGGTGCAGCCGGTGACGGCGGCGTCGATCTTGAACTGCTGCAGCACCGAGGTGATGGCGTCCTTCATGGTCTCGTTGGCCGCGGTGAGCGTCTTGGGCGGATCGCCGGCGACCAGCAACTCCAGCGACGGCAGCACGTAGGGGCCCTCGACGACCCGGTCCATGACCAGGGTTTCCTCGACCTTCTTCGGCTTCTCGGGCGGGACGGGCGGTGTGGCGGTGGCGTCCGCCTTGGGCGGCTCCGGCGGGGTAGGCTTGGTGGGTTCGGTCATGGCGCCATGATGCCTGCGCATTCCTTGTTTCGCCACTTTTGCACACCAACTTACCCGGCATGAATTACTTCAAGACCGCGCTCCTGCTCGCCGCGCTGACGGGCTTCTTCCTCGTGGCCGGGTATCTCATGGGAGGCCAGACCGGCCTCCTGATCGCCTTCGTCGCGGCGCTGGGCATGAACCTCTTTGCCTACTGGAACAGCGACCAGATGGTCCTGCGCATGGCCAACGCGCAGGAAGTCGGGCCGGAGAACGCGCCCGAGCTGTTCAACATCGTCCACGAGCTGACGCAGCGCGCCGGCCTGCCGATGCCGCGCGTCTACCTGATCGCCGAGGACCAGCCGAACGCCTTCGCGACCGGCCGCGACCCCGAGCATGCCGCTGTCGCCGCGACCACCGGCCTGCTGCGAAATCTGAGCCGCGAGGAAGTCGCGGGCGTGATGGCGCACGAACTGGCCCATGTCCGCCATCGCGACACGTTGATCATGACCGTGGCCGCGACCCTGTCGGGCGCCATCGGCATGCTGGCGAGCTTCGGCGGCCTGATGGGCGGCGGTCGCGATTCGGAGGGCCGGCCGCTGGTCAACCCGATCGTCGCGATCGCCGCGATGATCCTGGCCCCGATGGCTGCCATGCTGGTGCAGATGGCGATCAGCCGCGGCCGCGAATACGAGGCCGACCGGATGGGCGCGGAAATCTGCGGCCAGCCGCAGTGGCTCGCCTCGGCGCTGGCCAAGCTGCACGCCGGCACCCAGCAGCTCCACAACGAGGCGGCCGAGCGCAATCCGGCGACGGCGCACATGTATATCGCCAACCCGCTGGCGGCGGCCGGCGGCATGTCGAGCCTGTTCTCGACCCACCCGCCGATGGAGGAGCGCATCGCGCGCCTGCAGGCGATGGCCAGCCAGACCCGTGCCCAGTCCCGGTCGGCCGCGCCGCCGCGGGCGAGCGGCCCGTGGGCCGCCGCCCCGCAGACCCCGCGTCGCGGCCCTTGGGGCTGATCTAGACTTTCGGCGGCAGCGCCGCGGGCTCCTCGCCGAGGTCCACGGCGAGGATGCGTTCGCCGCGGCGGGTGATGGCGGTCGCGGAGGTGTCGATCTCGCGCAGGTCCTTCTCGGTCTGCGCGAAGTGCTTCTTGAGATTGTCGACCCGGTCGTCGAGCCGCTTCACGTCACCCAGGATCAAGCCGACCATCTTCTGGATCTCGCCGGCCTGTTCGCGCATCCGCACGTCCTTCAGCACGGCGCGCACGGTGTTCAGCGTCGCCATCATGGTCGTGGGCGACACGATCCAGACGCGCGCCTTGTAGGATTCCTCGACCAGGCCGGTGAAGTTGGCGTGCAGCTCGCCGTAGACGGCTTCCGAGGGCAGGAACATCAGCGCCGATTCGGCGGTCTCGCCGGGCACGATGTACTTGCTGCGGATGTCGGCGATGTGCTTGCGGATCGCCTGCTGGAAAGCGCGCTGCGCCATCAACAGGGCCGCCGCATCGCCGGCCGGCACGGCGCGCAGCAGGCTGTAGCTCTCCAGCGGGAACTTGGCGTCGATGGCGATCGGGCCCGGCGGATTGGGCAGCTTCAGCAGGCAGTCGGCGCGTACGCCGGTCGAGAGTGTTACCTGGAAATCGTAGGCCGAGGGCGGCAGGGCGCTCTGGACCAGGTCGTTCAGCTGGACCTCGCCGAAGGCGCCGCGCGCCTGCTTGTTGGACAGGACCTCCTGCAGGCCCACGACCTGCGTGGATAGCTCGCCGATCTTCTTCTGCGCCTCGTCGATGCGGACCAGCCGCTCGCGCAGGTCGGTCACGATCTGGCCCGTCGCCTTCTCGGTCCGGTCCAGCCGCTCGGTGACCACCTTGGCCAGCGCCTGCTCCTGCTCGCGCAGCGACTTCTCGACCCGCTGGACGGTTTCGGCCTGCTGGCTGAGGGCAAGGCCAAGCTGCTGCTGCATGCGCTGCTCGGCCTCGCGGCTGCCGCCGCTCTGGCGCATCAGCACCACGATCAGGACGAGGGCAAGCAGGACGACGGCGGCGAGGAGGGAGAGGGTCAGGACATCCATTGTCCCGCTTATAATCCGCCGGCTCGACAAGCGCACGGCCGGCCGGTAATCCAAGCGTCCCATGGCTCGCAAATACGATCCCCCCGCGCACGATCCGGACGTGTGGCTGTTCGATCTGGACAACACGCTCTA
The DNA here is from genome assembly GCA_021732965.1 of Reyranella sp. Taxonomy (GTDB): domain Bacteria; phylum Pseudomonadota; class Alphaproteobacteria; order Reyranellales; family Reyranellaceae; genus Reyranella. The sequence goes on along the minus strand of JAKFVZ010000312.1, from coordinate 7,489 downwards.
CCCGGCGCGCTGCAACCTGTTCTCGCAGATCGACGTGCGCATCGGGCGCTACATCGCCGATTGGCTGAAGGTCACGCCCGAAGAGGCGCGGGTCGTGCAGAAGCAGTACTGGCGCGACCACGGCACCTCGATGCGCGGGATGATGAGCCTGCACGGCGTCGATCCCACGCACTATCTCGATTACGTCCACGACATCGACTACTCGCCGGTCGAGGCCAATCCGGCGCTCGAAGCCTCGTTGCGCGCGCTGCCCGGCCGCAAGATCATCTTCACCGCCGGCGACGTGCCGCATGCCGAGCGCGTGATGGAGCGGCTGGGCGTGTCGCATCACTTCGAGGCGATCTTCGACATCGCCGCGGGCGAGTACTGGCCCAAGCCGCATCCGCAAATCTACGATTCGCTGGTGAAGAAGCATGGCATCGACCCGACCCGCGCCGCCTTCGCCGACGACATCTCGGTCAACCTGAAGCCCGCCGCCGACATCGGTATGCGCACCATATGGATTCGCACCGACGAGAGCGTGAAGCGCGCAGCCGACGCCGATCTCAGCCACATCCATCACCAGACCGACGACCTCGCCACATGGCTCGACGACTGGCTGACCGAAAGGAACCTAAAGACGTGAAGATCCTGATTCTCGGCGCCGGCGCGGTCGGCGGCTATTGGGGCGCGCGCCTCACCCAGGCCGGCATCGACGTCACCTTCCTGCTGCGCGAGAAGCGCGCCGAGACGGTGCGCAAGGCCGGCCTCGTCGTGAAGAGCCCGAAGGGCGACGCCGTGGTGCCGGTCAAGGTCGTGACCCACGGCGGCGAGGGCGGCCCCTACGATGTCATCGTGCTGGCCTGCAAGGCCTACGATCTCGACTCGGCGATGGACTCCATTGCTCCGGCGGTCGGGGCCAACACCGTCATCGTGCCGATGCTGAACGGCCACGCCCATTTCGCCACGCTCGACGGCAAGTTCGGCGCCGAACATGTCGCGGGCGGCCTCGCGCGCATCTCCGGCATGCTGGGTCCCGACGGCGAGATCCTGCACAGCGGCGCCTCGGGCGTGTCGTTCGGCGAGCGTGACGGCAAGCCTGCGCGTGCGTCGCTGACCGAGCTCGACGCCGCCTGCAAGAAGGCGGGCATCGACGGCGGGTTGAACGACAACATCAACCAGGACCTCTGGGACAAGTGGATCATGCTGTCGACCATCGCGGGCATGTGCGCCTCGATGCGCGGCACGATCGGCGACATCATGGAGAGCGAGGACGGCGCGGCGATCGTCGCCGAGACACTGGAAGAGAGCCGCAAGGTCGCCGTGGCCGAGGGCCAGCCGCCGAGCGACAAGGTCGTGGCCAACCTCAAGGGCATGCTGACGGCCAAGGGTTCCAAGGCGGTGGCCTCGATCCTGGGCGACATGGAGAAGGGCGGCGCGGCCGAGGGCAAGCAGATCGTCGGCGACATGCTGGCGCGTGCGCGCAAGCACGGCATCGCCGCGCCCAACCTACGCTATGCCTATGCCCATCTGCAGACCTACGAAGCGCGCCGGGCGCGCGGCGGGTTGAAGTAGAGCCAGAAGGTAGAAGCCAACATGAAGATCCTGATCCTCGGCGCCGGTGCGATCGGCGGCTATGTCGGCGGACGCCTGCACCAGAGCGGCGCCGATGTGACCTTCCTCGTGCGTGCGGGTCGCAACGAGGCGCTGCAGCGCGACGGGCTCGTGATCAGGAGCACCAAGGGCGACGTCACCCAGAAAGTGAAGACGGTCACCAGCGGCGGCGAAGGCGGCCCGTACGACGTCGTGCTGCTGACCTGCAAGGCCTACGATCTCGACTCGGCGATGGACTCGGTTGCTCCGGCGGTTGGCGCCAACACCACCGTCGTGCCGCTGCTGAACGGCATGCGCCATCTGGAGGTGCTCGATGCCCGTTTCGGTGCGGAGAAGGTGGTGGGCGGCCTGGCGAGGGTCGGCGTCGCCATGGATGGAAAGGGCCACATCCTGCACACCAGCCCCTTCGCCGTGATCTCGTTCGGCGAGCGCGATGGAAAGCCGGCGCGCAAGGCGCTGACGGATCTGGATGCCGCTATCAAGGCGTCGGGCATCGACGGCGGGCTGAACGCCAACATCGTCCAGGATCTCTGGGACAAGTGGATCATGCTGTGCACCCTGGCAGCGACCTGCTGCCTGATGCGCGGTTCTTCCGGTGACGTGCTCGAAGCCGACGAGGGCCTCGCGATCGTGCTGGAGACGGTCGAGGAAGGTCGCCAGGTCGGCGCCGCCGCCGGGCACGATCCCGGCGAAAAGGGCCTCAAGACGATCCGCTCGTTCCTGACCGTGAAGGGCTCGAAGTTCACCGCCTCGATGCTGCACGACCTCGAGAAGGGCAACATGGTCGAGGCCGACCACATCGTCGGCGATATGATCGCCCGCGCGAAGAAGGCCGGCATCGCCACGCCGAACCTGCGCATGGCCTACGCGCATCTGCAGGTCTATCTCGCCCAGCGTGCGCGCAAAGCGGCTTGAAAGCCCGACCGGAGGGGCTTACCTCTTGGTCATGAACTTCTCAGGTCCCCTTTCGCTCGTACCGCGACGGAACCATCCGATCGCGGAAGCGTAGTCCCCGAGCCGGCCTTTGTGTCCCGGCATCGGGGCACTCGACCGCCTTTGTCTGCGGTCACCGATTAAATCCAATTTGTCTTCAGCCATGCAGGAGCATCCGCGATGCCCGCCGTTGCACGTAATCGTTCCGTCCCCAACATCGTCGTCAGCGACGCCGACTGCGATCGCCTGACCGACCTCGCCACCGCCTCCCTCGAGCGTCTGCCCGAGGTCGCCGAGGAGCTGCTGTCCGAGATGGAGCGCGCCAAGGTCGTGAGCGAAGACAGCGTGCCGGCCGATGTCGTGCGCATGGGCTCGACCGTCACCTTCCGCTCGGACGCCGGCACCGATGGCGAGCAGCATGAACTCACCGAGACGCTGGTCTATCCCGTCGACGAGGACAGCGACGCCCACAAGCTCTCGGTGATGACCCCGGTCGGAGCGGCCCTGATCGGCCTCGCCGTCGGCCAGTCGATCTCCTGGACGGCGCGCGACGGCCGCAAGCACCGGCTCACGGTGGTGAAGGTCGCCTGACGCGCGTTGTCAGCTGGAGCTCGATGACCCCATCGCCCTCGTATGACGAGGGCACTTCCCCTTTGCGGCGTCCGCAAAGGGGAAGAGATGATTGCTACCTCCGGGCGGAGAGCGCTCCGTAGGCGGCCAGCGCCGCATGGTTGACGAGATCGCTGACGGTCGCCCCCATCTGGACGATCTGCACGGGCTTCGACAGGCCGTCGATCACCGGGCCGATCACCGTCACGCCGCCCAGCGACTGCATCAGCCGCGACGAGATGTGGGCGGAGTGGAGACCCGGCATGATCAGGATATTGGCCGGGCCGGTGAGGCGCGTGAACGGATAGGTCGACTTCAAGAGCTCGAAGTCGAGCGCCATGTCGGCCTGCATTTCACCGTCATATTCGAAACCGACCTCCTCGGCGTCGAGCAGGCGGATCGCCTTGCGGATACGGTCGATGCGCTCGATCTCGCGGCTGCCGAAGTTCGAGAAGGAGAGGAAGGCGACGCGCGGCTCGTGGCCCATCATGCGGGCGTTCTTCACCATCTGCTTTGCGATGGTCGCGAGCTGCTCCGGCGTCGGCGTCTCGTTGATCGAGGTGTCGGCCAGGAACACCGTGCCCTGCCGCGAGACGACGATCGAATAGCCCATCGGCACCTTGTTGGCGTCGATGTTGATCACGCGCTTCACGTCGGCATAGCACTCGGGAAAGCGCCTCGTGATGCCGGTCACCATGCCGTCGGCGTCGCCGGCCGCCACCATGCAGGCGCCGAACACGTTGCGGCCCTGGTTCACCATGCGCTGCACGTCGCGATGCAAGTAGCCGTCGCGCTGCAGGCGGCGGTAGACCAGCTCGGTGTAGGGCGCGTTCTTGGTCGACAGGCGTGCGTTGTGGATCTCCATGCCGGAATCGTCATTGATGCCCAGCGTTTTCATGGTCTCGCGCACCTGCTCTTCGCGGCCGATCAGGATCGGCGTGCCGTAGCCGTTGTCGCGGAACATCACGGCGGCGCGGATGGTGCGTTCCTCCTCACCCTCGGCGAAGACGATGCGCTGCGGATTGGCCTTCACCTGCTCGAACAGGCTCTGCAGGAAGTGGCTGGTCGGATCGAGGCGGCCGGACAGGCTGCGCTTGTATTCCGCCATATCGGCGATCTGCTTCTTGGCGACGCCCGAATCCATCGCGGCCTTGGCGACGGCGGCGGAGACCTCGACGATCAGGCGCGGATCGAACGGCACCGGCACGATGTAGTCCGGTCCGTAGCGCAGGCGGCGGCCGGAATAGGCGCGGTCGACCTCGTCGGGCACGTCCTCGCGGGCGAGCTTGGCCAGCGCCTCGGCGGCGGCGACCTTCATCTCCTCGTTGATCGTCGTGGCGCGCACGTCGAGGGCGCCGCGGAAGATGTAGGGGAAGCCCAGCACGTTGTTGATCTGGTTGGCGTAATCCGACCGGCCGGTGGCCACGATCGCGTCGCCGCGCGCGGCCTTCACGTCTTCCGGTGTGATCTCGGGATCGGGATTGGCCATCGCGAAGATGATCGGCTTGGCGGCCATCGACTTCACCATGTCCTGGGTGACGGCGCCCTTAACCGACAGGCCGAAGAACACGTCGGCGCCCTTCATGGCTTCTTCCAGCGTGCGCGCCTTGGTGCGGACCGCGTGCGCGCTCTTCCACTGGTTCATGCCCTCGGTGCGGCCCTGGTAGATCACGCCCTTGGTGTCGCACAGGATGGCGTTCTCGTGCGGCATGCCCATCGCCTTGACGAGTTCGATGCAGGCGATCGATGCGGCGCCCGCACCGTTCACCACCATCTTGATGTCCTTGATGTTGCGGCCGGTGAGATGCAGCGCGTTGATCAGGCCGGCGGCGGAGACGATCGCGGTGCCATGCTGGTCGTCATGGAAGATCGGGATGTCCATCAGCTCGCGCAGGCGCTGCTCGATGATGAAGCACTCCGGCGCCTTGATGTCCTCGAGGTTGATGCCGCCGAAGGTCGGCCCGAGATAGCGCACGCAGTTCACGAACTGGTCGACGTCCTTGGTGTCGACTTCCAGGTCGATGCAGTCGACGTCGGCGAAGCGCTTGAAGAGGACGGCCTTGCCCTCCATCACCGGTTTGCCGGCCAGTGCGCCGATGTCGCCCAGGCCCAGCACGGCGGTGCCGTTGGAGATCACGGCCACCAGGTTGCCCTTGATCGTGTAGTCGTAGGCGGTCGACGGGTCCTTCTCGATCGCGAGGCAGGGCGCCGCGACGCCCGGCGAATAGGCCAGCGCCAGGTCGCGCTGCGTGACCAGCGGCTTGCTGGCGATGATCTCGATTTTTCCGGGCCGCCCCGAACGATGCATGATCAGCGAATCGCCGTCGAGATCGCCCATCTGGTTGCTGACCATTTCTTCCGAGCTTTTGCCCGCCATCTGAATTTCTCTCCCGGTTGAGGACGCATATTGGCGATATTCCGTCGCGCGTGCCAGACACCCATCCCGCGCTGCAGCGCAACTTCCATGCCCAAATATCGTCCACCTCTCGTCCACATGGACCGCTCTGCAGCGTGTGCTAGACCGAACGCTTCCCGAGGAGCTTCAGTGCCGGACAGTTCCGCCATTCCCGCCGACGCCACGCCGATGATGCGCCAGTATCTGGCGATCAAGGCGGCGCATCCGGACCATCTGGTCTTCTACAGGATGGGCGATTTCTACGAGTTGTTCTTCGACGACGCGGTGAAGGCGTCGGCGGCGCTAGACATCGCGCTGACCAAGCGCGGCCAGCATCTGGGCGAAGACATCAAGATGTGCGGCGTGCCGGTGCACAGCCACGAGGCCTATCTGTCGCGCCTGATCCGGCAGAGCTTCAAGGTCGCGGTCTGCGAGCAGGTCGAGGATCCGGCCGAGGCCAAGAAGCGCGGCGCCAAGTCCGTGGTCGAGCGCGCCGTGGTGCGCGTCATCACGCCGGGCACGCTGACCGAGGACTCCCTGCTCGATGCGCGCAGTCATAATTACCTCGCAGCGCTGTCCGAGGCGCAGGGCGATCTGGCGCTGGCCTGGCTCGATCTCTCGACGGCGGATTTCGCGACGCAGCCTCTGCTGCCCGGCCAGGTCGCGGCCGCATTGGCCCGGCTGGCGCCCGGCGAATTGCTGGTGCCGGACCGGCTGCTGGCGCGCGAGCCGCTCAAGACCGTGCTGGAGGAATGGAACGCCGTCCTGACGCCGCTGCCCTCCGCGCGGTTCGACAGCGACAATGCCCGCAAGCGCCTGCAGGCGGCCTTCAATGTGGCCGTGCTCGACAGTTTCGGCGCCTTCTCGCGGGCCGAAGTCGCGGCCTGCGGGGCGCTGCTCGACTATGTCGAGCTGACCCAGGCCGGCAAGCGTCCCGCCCTGGTGCCGCCGCGCCGCGAGCGCGCCGACGGCACGATGGAGATCGACCCGGCGACGCGGCGCAATCTCGAACTGGTGAAGAGCCTCGACGGGCGGCGCGACGGCAGCCTGCTCGCCACCATCGACCGCACCCTGACCGGCCCCGGCGCGCGCCTGCTGGCTGAACGAATCGCCGCGCCGCTGACCGACCGCGCCGAGATCGAGCGCCGGCTCGACCTGGTGCAGCTCTTCGTCGAGCGGCCCGCCGTGCGCGAGCGGGTGCGCGAGGCGCTGCGCCGCACGCCCGATATCGAACGCGCCCTGCAGCGGCTTTCGGTGGGCCGCGGCGGCCCGCGAGACCTCGCTGCCCTGCGCGACGGGCTGGAATCGGGTGAGACGCTGGCGGATTCGCTGCGCGCCGAGCCGGAAGCCTTGTTGCCGCCGCCGGCGCCGCTCGCCGACATCGTCCTGTGCTGCACCGGCCATCGCGACACCGTGGCGGCGATGACCGAGGCGCTGGCCGACGAGCCGCCGCTGCTGGTGCGGGACGGCGGTTTCGTGCGCCAGGGCTACCGGCCCGAGCTCGACGAGCAGCGCACCCTGCGCGACGACAGCCGCAAGACGGTGGCGGGACTCGAAGCGAAGTACCGGGCCTCCTCGGGCGTGCCGTCGCTGAAGATCCGGCACAACAACATGATCGGCTACCATATCGAGGTGACGGCGGTGCACGCCGACAAGCTCGACCTGGCGGCGCTGGGCTTCACGCGGCGGCAGTCGATGTCGAACGCCACGCGCTTCAGCACCGCCGAACTGGCCGACCTCGAAACCCGCATCGGCCGCGCCGCCGACCAGGCGCTGGCGCTGGAACTCGCCGTGTTCGAGGAACTGGTCGCCACGGTGACGGCGGTCTCGCCGGCGATCGCCGCGGCCGGCCGTTCGCTGGCGGCGCTCGACGTCGCCTCGGCGCTGGCCGAGCTGGCGGCCAGCAGCAACCATGTGCGGCCGCAGCTCGCCGACGATTCTTCGTTCACGGTCGAGGGC